>NZ_JBSFDA010000032.1:0-78108 GCF_053593675.1 Streptomyces sp. NPDC002156
GATGAGCTCGAGCGCGGCATCGAGCACTTCCTCTCGCTTCGCCGCCCCCTTCGCGTACTTCCGGCCCGGTGGCATGGCCACACCCTAACGCGCCCCTCCCCACACAAGGGGGCGCATACCCATCGTGTATCGTCACGCGGTGCTACAGGCAATTCCGGGACGCCGGTTCTGGCACCCCGTGACGGCGTACCGGGCTTTGAAGGACTGGTGAAATGCCCCCCACTCGGAGGGAGCGCGGCAAGACCGAGCGCTACTACCGCATGCGTGAGAACGTGGTGGACATCGCCGTCGAGCTGTTCTCGAAGAACGGGTACACCGGTACGGGCGTCGCCGACATCGGCGAGGCGGCCGGACTGGCCCGGGGCGCCCTGTACTACTACATCGGCTCGAAGGAAGCGCTCCTCGCCGAGATCCACGACCGCGTCATGGATCCGCTGCTGAAGGAAGCCACCGCGATCGTCGAACTCGACCTGAGCTTCCAGACCAGGCTGCGGCTGCTGTCGGAATCCCTGCTCTGGCAGATCGTCAACAGGCAGGAACACGTCTGGGTGTTCCTCCACGAGTACCGCCAACTCCAGGGCGAGTACCGCGAGTTGTTCCGCGACAAGCGGCACCGCTTCGAGTCGTGTATTCGCGACATACTCGCCGACGGAAACAGCCGGGGGCTGCTCCAGGGGCGCCCGCAGGAGGACTTGGAGCTGGCGACGCTCGCCTTCCTGAACCTGCACAACTACACGTACCAGTGGCTGGCCGGCCGCCGGGACATGCAGGTCGAGGAACTCTCCGCCTTCTACTGCGACATCTTCTTCAACGGCATCCTCACCGAGCCCGCCGACCGGGCGGGCGCCGAGGGCGAGTTGGCGGAGGGCAGAGCCGTCCTCCAGGGGATGCGGGGCATCAAGCCCGAGGTCAAGGCCAAGCCCGTCAAGACCAAGGCATAGCCCGCACTGTTTCTGTTCTTCTCTCCGGGGCGTACATTACGCTCAAGAATGTACCGACCGGTCGACACTTTATTGGAGGACGGAATGCCGATATCCGCCGGGAACGCCGAGGTCGCCGGACGACGTGTCGTGATCACCGGGGCCGGACGGGGCCTGGGGCGTGTTCTCGCGCAGGCCTTCGACGCCGCCGGGGCACAGCTGGGGCTCGTGGCGCGGTCCGAGGACGCGCTCAAGGAGGTCGCCGGGACGCTGCAGGGCGACCCTCTCATCTGCGCCGGGGATGTGCGCGAGGAGGCCTTCAACGAGTCCGTCGCCGAGGGCATGGTCGAGCGGTACGGCGGTGTGGACGCCTGGATCTGCAACGCCGGGGTCTCGCCCGGGGTCGCCGCGGTGACCGACACCAGCGCCGAGGCCTGGCGGGAGGTCATCGACGTCAACCTGACCGGAACGTTCCTCGGGGCCCGGGCGGGCGCGGCCGTGATGGGCGCCGGAGGGCGGATCATCGTCACGGGGTCCGTCCTTGGCGACCGGCCCAAGGGCGGCCTCGCCGCGTACTCGGCGTCCAAGAGCGGCGTCCAGTCCCTGGTGGGGGCGCTGGCACAGGAGTTGGGGCCGCGCGGGATCACCGTCAACACGGTGGCCCTCGGCTGGTTCGACACCGGGCTCGGCGCGCACTGGCGGCGCAGCGCGGAGCGCGACAGCGGCATCGTCGACCACACGGCACTGGGCCGCTGGGGCACCCCCGACGACCTCCCTGGCATCTATCTCTTCCTGGCCTCCGAGTCCTCGGCCTATGTGACAGGGACGACGATCACGGTCGACGGCGGCTACTCGCTGCTGTGACCGACCGTTGCCGACCGAGTGGGCCTGTTGGCGTCGCGTGACGTCAACAGGCCCTGGCCAGTGATCAGTTGGTGCTGAACACCCGTACGTCCCAGGCGCCGAGCTCCAGTTCGCCGCCCGCCGCGATCGGACCGCCGCTGTTCAGTACGTCCGTCAGGTCGGCCGGGGCCGTGACGCGCACCGGCTCCCAGCTCCAGTTGTGGACGATGTGCACGCGCCGCCCGTCCTCCGCCGTACCGGTGGTCGCCGTCACCGACTCCGGAAGGTCACCCCAGGCGCTGCGGGCGGCCGGGGTCAGCCAGCCGGCCAGCTCCCGGGCGAGATCGCGGCCCGGGACCGTGCCGACGTACGTCACCTGCCCCGAGCCGTGCCGGCGCGTGGTGACCGCCGGCCAGCGGCCGAAGTGCGGGTGCTCGTACGTCACCAGCGGCTCGGCGTCGGTCACGGTGAGACCGTCGGCCCAGTGCGACGCCGTCGCGCCGTCCGGGAGTTGGAGCGGGCCTCCGGGCACGGCACGAACCGGGATCCCGTCGGTCAGGTTGCTGAACTCGTCGTAGGTGACGCCCGCCGCGTCCACCAGGCGCCCGGGGGCGGGTTCGTGGCGGGCCCGCGCCTCGTGGTCGGCGTACGCCGTGCGCGGGCCGAGGACCAGATGGCCGCCCGCGTGGGCGTACGCGGCGAGCCAGTCGAGGGTCGTGTCGTCGACGACGTACAGCGCCGGGACGACCAGGACGGGGTGCCGGACCACCGCCTCCTCCGGGCTCAGGCCCTCCCGTTCGCCGCTCGGGTCGTGGAGCTGGCGGGCGTGCACGATCCTGACCTGGCGGCCGGAGTCGAAGGCGCCCCGGTAGAAGGGGTCGAAGATCCGGTGGTAGGCGGTGTCGTCGGGGCCGCCGTCTCCGGTCGCGAGCGGCGGATACTTCTGCATCAGCCACTTGCTGGGCGTCGAGTAGACCATCGTGATGTCGGCGTCCGGTTCGAGACCGGCGACCAGGGGGCCCGCCGCGTCCAACTCGGCTCCCAGTCGGGCCAGTTCGGCGTACGTACGACCAGGCCGGCCGCTGTGCGGGAGGACACCGCCCCAGTAGGTCTCGGCGCCGAAGTGCAGGGTGTGCCAGTGCCAGTACTCGATCATCCTGGCCCCGCGCCCGACCAGCGCCCAGGCGGCCTGGCGCCACTGGCCGTCGTAGGCGGGGCGGTTGTCCCACGCGAAGCCGATGGAGGAGGCGTTGGTCTCGGTGACCAGGAACGGGGCCTGCTTGGAGGAGAACATCCAGTCGGCGGTCTGGTACAGGGCCCAGACACCCGTCGTCTTCCAGCGCTGCGCGTGCGCGTCCGGCGTACGGTCGGGAAGCGCGAGGCTGTCCTGCATGTCGTAGTACGGGTTGCCCGACGCGATGTCGAGCCGGTCGGTCAACTCGTCGTCCTGGACCGCCGGGCGGGTGTACGAGATGCAGGTGGTGACGAACTGGTCCGGGTTCGCGTACTCCCGGACGATGTCGGCCTGCCAGCCGATGAACTCGGTGACCTGCCGGGCCTGGAACTCCCGCCAGGCGACGTCGTACTGGGGCTGGACGTTGCCGTCGGGCGTCCACAGGTCGGCCCAGGTGGACAGGCGGTGCGACCAGTAGACGAGCCCCCATTCGCGGTTCAGGGTCTCGATGTCCCCGTACTTCGCCCGGAGATGGTCGACGAAGCGCTCGAACACGCCCCGGTTGTGCAGGAGTTCGTTGCCGGGTTCGTTGTCGACCTGGAAGCCGATGACCGCCGGGTGGCCGGCGTACCGGGCGACGATCTTCCGGATCACCCGCTCGGCGTGGAACCGGAACGCGGGGTGCGTGAAGTCCACCTCCTGCCGGGCGCCCCAGCCGATCCGCTGCCCGGTGGCCCGCTCGCCGGTGATCTCCGGGTACTGGCGGGCCAGCCATGACGGCACGGCGTACGTCGGAGTCCCGAGGACCACGGAGATACCGCGCTCATGGGCGCCGTCGAGCACCGGCTCCAGCCAGTCGAGGTCGAAGCGACCGTTCTCCGGCTCCCAGGTCGACCAGACCGACTCGCCGACCCGGATCACGGTGAACCGGGCGTCGGCCATCAGGTCCAGGTCGGCCTTGAGCTGTTCGCCGGGACGGTACTCGGGGCCATGGGTGGGCTGGTACTCGTGGTAGTACGCGGCGCCGAACAGGACGCGGGCGGGCAGAACCGCCATGAAGTCAACCTCCAGGGGAGAAAGGGGAGTTGGGTAACTTGGCTGGCCGGGTAACGAGTTACTGCTTCACCCCGCCCGTGGCCAGACCGCTCTGCCAGTACCGCTGGAGCAGCAGGAAGGCCACGACGAGCGGGACCACCGAGATCATCGAGCCGGTCACGACCAGCGCGAGCATGTCGCTGCTGGCGCCCGCCCCGCCGTTCTGCGCCTGGGCGGCCCAGGAGGAGAGCCCGAGCGTGATCGGGTACAGATCCGAGTCGTTGAGCATGATCAGCGGCAGGAAGTAGTTGTTCCAGGTCGCCACCAGCGTGAACAGCAGCACGGTCACCAGTCCGGGCGCCAGCAGCCGCAGCACGATCTGGGAGAAGATCCGGAACTCCCCGGCCCCGTCCATCCGGGCGGCTTCGAGGATGCTGTCGGGCACGGCGTCCTGGGCGTACACCCGCATGAGATACAGGCCGAAGGGGCTCACCAGCGAGGGCAGGATGATCGCCCACGGTGTGTTCACCAGCCCGACCTTCGCGAACAGCAGGTAGGTCGGAATGGCCAGCGCGGTCGCCGGCACCATGACAGCGCCGAGTACGAGGTTGAAGGCGGCGCCGTTCCCACGGAACCGGAACTTGGCGAACCCGTACCCCGCCGCTGCCGCCAGCAGTGCGGCACCGACGGCGCTGACACCGGCGTACAGCAGGGTGTTGAGCAGCCAGTGCAGGAAGACGCCGTCGTCCTGGGTGAAGGTGTCGCGGATGTTCGTCAGCAGTTGCGGGGCGTCGGAGAACCACAGGCCGAAGCTGTTGATCAGGTCCTGGGTGCTCTTCGTCGAAGCGATCAGCAGCCAGAGGAGGGGGAGGAGGAAGTAGGCCAGGACCGCCAGCATGGCGATGGTGAGGGGCGTGCTGCGGCGGCGGGCCGGGCGTCGGCGCCGCTTCTCGGTGGCTTCGGGAGCCTTGTCGGCCGTCCGAACCACGCTGCTCGCAGGGGGAGTTGTGGTGGTCACGCGGGCCTCCTGCGGTTCGCGGTGAGGAGGAAGGCGTACGAGATGATCACGATGACCAGGCCGAGGAGGAAGGAGACGGCCGCCGCGTAGTTGATCTGCTGGCTGGTGAAGGCGAGCGTGTAGGCGTAGAGGTTGGCGGTGTACGAGCTGTCGATGACGTCCGGGACGATCTTCATCAGCAGGTTGGGCTCGTTGAAGAGCTGGAAGCTGCCGATCACCGAGAAGAGCAGGGTGAGCGTCAACGCGGGCCGCAGCGCCGGAAGTTTGATGGACCAGGCGATCCGCCAGGCGCCCGCTCCGTCCAGTGCGGCGGCCTCGTACAGGTCCGTCGGAATGGTCCGCAGGGCCGCGTACAGGATGATCATGTTGTAGCCGACGAACTCCCAGGTGACGATGTTCGCCAGGCTGCCGAGCATCCAGCTGTCGGTGAGGAAGTGCGGGGCGGGCAGGCTCAGTTTGTCGCTGAGCTGGGCGAACGGGCCGAAGTCCGGGCCGTAGAGGTAGCCCCACATCAGGGTGGCGACCACGCTCGGGACGGCGTACGGCACGAAGATGCCCAGCCGGATCACCTTGGCGAGCCGCAGCAGGCCGCTGTCCAGCGCGAGGGCGAAGAGCAGGGCGAGCAGCAGCATCACCGGGACCTGGATCACGAAGAAGGTCGCCACCCGGACGACACCCTCGCGGAGCTGCGGGTCCTTGACCGCGGTGAGGTAGTTGTCCAGGCCGACGAACGACGTGCCGCCGACCAACTTCTCCTGGAACAGGCTCAGATAGGCCGCGTAGCCCAGCGGGGCGAGGAAGAGGAGGAGGAACAGGACCATGAAGGGGGCGATGAACAGCGGGCCCGCCGATCGTGGTCGTACGAGGAGCTTCGGCATCAGGGGGCCGCCTTCACCGTGAAGCCCTGGCTCTTGGCGAACGTGGTGATCCGGGACTGCCAACTCCCCAGCGCGGCAACGGTGTCGGTCTTCCTGGCCAGGGAGTGGCCGACGGTCTCCGTCCAGTCGGTGGCCACCTGGTCGAGGAACGGCGGCCACTGGAAGGAGGGGTCGACCTGGGCGCTGATGCCGGCGAAGACCTCGTTGACCTTCTGGCCGCCGTAGAAGGCGGGGGTGGCGCCGATGTAACTCGCGTCCGCCAGCAGGGCCTTGGTGGCCGGGAAGAAGAACTGCTTCGTCGCGAACATCTTCGCGCTCTCCGCGTCACTGTTGAGGAACTGGGCGAACATGGCCGCGGCGATGGGGTTCTTGGTCGAGCGGATCACGGCTGTCGTCGAGCCGCCCCAGTTGCCGGCGCTCGGCTTGGCGGCGTCCCACTGCGGCATCGGGGCCGCCCGCCACTTGCCGGTGGTGTCCTTGGCCGAGCCGGAGAGGAAGGCCGGGCCCCAGGCGCCGACGATCCAGGTGGCGTACTTGCCCTTGTTGAGAGCCGCGTACCAGGAGTCCGTGAAGTCCGGCTCGACACCGATGACGCCCTCCTGGGCGAGCCCGCCCCAGAACGCGCCGAGCTTCTTGGAGACCGCGTCGTCGACGCTGATGGCTATGTCGCTCTTGCCGGAGGTGACGTACGGCTTGGCGCCCGCCTGCCACAACAGCCCGTGCCACGCGGCCACTTGGTTCGCGGCGAGGTTGGTGAGGTACACGTCCGGGTCGGCCTTGTGCAGCTTGCGCGCGGCCTCGGCGAACTCGTCCCAGGTCTTGGGGACTTCGATGCCGTGCTTGTCGAAGATGTCCTGCCGGTACAGCATGCCCATCGGGCCGGTGTCCTGCGGGATCGCCCACACCTCGCCGTCGCTGCCGCTGACCTGGCTCCAAGTCCAGTCCACGAACTGGGACTTGAGCGCGGAGGCGCCGTACGGGCGCAGGTCCAGCAGGCTGTCGGTGATCGTGAAGGTCGGGATGGCCTGGAACTCGATCTGCACCAGGTCGGGGGCGCCGCTGCCGGCCTTGAGCGCGGTACGCAGCTTGGTGTACTCCGGGGTGCCCTGACCGGCGTTGACGGCCTTGACCTTGATCGCCGGGTACTTCTTCTCGAAGAGGGCGATCTCCTGGGCGATCTCCGGGACCCACGTCCAGAACGTCAGCTCGGTCGGGGTCTTCATCGCCTTGTCGATGTCGGCCTGACCGACCGGCTCCGACGAGGTCGAGCCGCCGTCGGACCCGCCCCCGCCACAGGCGGACAGGGCCGCGCCGAGCGAGGCGGCACCGGCCGCGGTGAGCAGGAGGCGGCGGCTGAGGGCAGAGGAGGAGGCGGGGATTCTGGGCATGGTGGACTCCGGCCAGGACGAAAGGGAGTGATGGGAGGGCAGGGGAGGCGACAGGTGGGGCAGGCCGGCCTCTTGTCGGTGGGGCTGAGGGTGGGACTACAGGTGGGACTGGGACTGCGGGTGTGGCTACCGGTGGGGCGGGGGCGCGGTGGAGGACCGTACGACGAGGTCGACCGGTGGGTCGCTCGGCGGCAGGGGGTCCGCGTCCGGGTTCTCGATGGCGTGCAGGAGCCGCTTGAGGCCCTCTTGCGCCACGGCGTCGAACGGCTGCCGCACGGTGGTGAGCGGCGGGGTGATGTACGCGGCGACCGGGATGTCGTCGAACCCGACCACGCTGACGTCGTCCGGCACACGCCGACCGGCCTCCGTCAGCGCCCGGATCAGCCCGATGGCCATGTCGTCGTTGGCGGCGAACACGGCGGTCACCGAGGGATCGGCGGCGAGTCGGCGGCCCGCCGCGTATCCGGAGGCGGCCGACCAGTCGCCCACGACGACGGGCGGCTCGGGCGCGCCATGGGCGGCGAGGGCGGCCCGCCAGGCGTCGAGCCGGTCCCTGGCCGCGAACCAGCGTGGCGGACCGGAGAGATGATGGACCGTCACATGTCCCAGATCCAGGAGGTGTTGGGTGGCCGCCCGGGTGAGCAGATCCGCCCCGCCGCCCGAGGTGACCGGGTGGGAGGTGGCGAAGGGCGACGGTGCGCCGATGACCAGGACCGGTACGTCCACGGTCAGCTCCGCCACGCCGGCGCCCTCGTCGATCGGCTCGGAGACGACGATGCCGTCCACCCCCTGTTCGAGGAGTGAGCCGACGGCACCGGCGACGCCCGCGGGGTCGCCCTCCATCGTGTTGACGACCCGCAGCGCGTACCCGGTGTCCCGGACGGCGCGCTCGATGCCCATCAGCAGCGACGCGGGCCCGTACAGGGCGGTGCCCAGCGTCACCACGCCGATGGATCGCGTCCGCCCGGAGGCGAGTGCCCGGGCGGCGTTGTTCATCCGGTAGCCGAGGTCCTCGGCGGCCTGGAGAACACGGCGCCGTACGTCCTCGGAGACGTACCGCTCGCCGTTGAGCACCCGGGACACGGTCTTCTGGGAGACACCCGCGAGGCGTGCCACGTCGACGCTGCGGGGCGTCGACGAGGCCGCACCCCGTCCTGTCTGTCGTGTCACGGCGACTCCTCGCGGATCTCTGACTGCGCTGTCATGACTGCGCAGTCATATCTACGCAGTCGGAGGGGGCGCGTCAAGGGGTCGCGCAATCTCGGCGTAACTTTCGCCGCTGGAGTCGGGTGCGGGAGGAGGCTGGAATCGGGCGCCGGGGCTGGGAGCTGGGCGCCGGAGCCGGGCGCCGGGGCGGGGTGCCGGAGCCGGATGGTGGAGTCGGACGGTTGAGTCAGGCGGCGGAGTCGGGCGGGGAGGCGGGGTGCCGGAATCGGACGGTGGAGTCGGACGGCGTTGTCAGGCGGCGGGTGTCAGTGCGTGGCAGGCCGTCGGCGGGTGTCAGCGCGTGGCCGTCGGCAGCGGTTCGCCGAGATCCCAGAACAGCCCGGCCATGATGCGCAGGCCCTCCCGTGCCACCGAACCGAGCAGGTGTTCGTCGGGGGCGTGCTGGGCGCAGGACGGGTGCGAGTGCGGCACCCATACGGTGGGCAGGCCCAGGATCTCCGCGAAGGCGTCGTTCGGGAGCGTGCCGCCCAGGTTGGGCAGCAGGGCCGGGACCTTGCCGGTGCTGCGGCGCAGGGAGGCCGTCGCCCAGTGGACCCAGGGGTCGTCCGGGTCGAGGCGGGTCGCCGGGACCGCCTGGAGCAGTTCGACCTCGACCATCGGCAGACCGTGGGCGTCCAGGTGGGCGCGGACGATCGACTCCACGTCCTGCCAGGCGGTGCCGACGACGAACCGGAGCTGGACGTCCGCGTGCGCGCGGCCAGGGATGGCGCCGACAGGCTTGGCGGGGTCCCCGGCGGCCAGGGCGAGGACCTCCAGGGTGTTCCAGGCGAAGACCCGTTCGGCGGTCGTCAGACCGGGCTCGCCCCAGTCGGCGTCGACCTCGGGGTCGTCCGGTCCGCCGCCGACGGTGATGTCGGAAAGCGCCGCCGCCACCGCTTCCGGTACGGCCGGCGGGCGCAGCCCCTCCACCAGGATGCGGCCCCGGGCGTCGACCATGGTGGCGAGGGCGCCGGCGAGCACGGTGGCGGGATTGCGCAGTGCGCCGCCCCAGTTGCCGGAGTGGTGGGCGCCGTCGCGCAGGTCCACGCGGAGCCGGAAGTTGGCGATGCCGCGCGAACCGAGGAACAGGGTCGGCCGGTCCGCCGAGATCCGGGGACCGTCGGAGGCGATCAGCAGATCGGCGGCCAGCTCGTCCTTCATGCGGCGGCACAGCTCGTGCAGCCCCGGTGAGCCGAACTCCTCGCCCGTCTCGACGAGCACCTTCAGATTGAAGCCGAGCCTGCCGCCCCGGGCCGCCAGGACCTGCTCGAGTGCGGCGAGATTGACGGTGTGCTGGCCCTTGTTGTCGGCGGTGCCGCGCCCGTAGAGCCGGTCGCCCTCGACGACGAGCCCCCACGGGGACAGCCCGGAACGCCACCGGCCCTCCTGCCCGGGCACCACGTCCGCGTGCCCGTAGACGAGCACGGTCACCAGCTCGTCGCCCTCGTGCCGATGCCCGAGGAGAAAGGGCCCCGCGCCCGGTTCCGGATTGTCGACGACCTGGACGTCCGCCCCCAACTTCCCTACCGCCGGGACGAGTTCGTCCTCCAGATACGTCCGCAGCGCGGCCGTGTCGACGGGCGGCCGGCTCTCCGTCGGGTACGCGACCCGGCGCCGCAGGTCGGCGAGGAAGTCACCGGAGTCGTAGTACGCCTCGGCCAGGCCGATGGCGGTGTCCCGTGTGGTCATGTGTTCCCTTCCCTCGGGGTTTCCTACGTGTCTTCCTGCGTGTCTTCTTTCGAGCCCGCCGTCGGACTTCCCTCCGCCGCCAGCCGGCCGTCCTCCCGGTTCAGCCAGTGCCGGCGCAGCGCTTCGAGGACCACCGAGACGTCGAAGGAGATCACCCCGGGCAGCTCGGCCAGGTCCTGGGTGAGGAACGCGGCAAGGCCGTCCTCGTCGCGGAAGACGCCCTGGTGGACGACGCAGAAGTTGCCGGCCGTCGTGGAGACGTACCGCGCGGAAGGGTGCCGGGCGAGCGCCTCGGCGACCCGCTGGATCGCGCCCGGCGACACCGTCAGGGCGACCACGGCCTCCAACGCGTAGCCGAGCAGGCCCGGTTCGATCTCGACGCGGGGGCGCACCAGGCCGCGCTGGAGCAACGACTGGGTGGTGCGGTAGGCGGTGGACGAGCCGATGCCCAGCTCCCGCGAGACCTGCGCGGCCGTGATCCGCCCGTCGGCCGCGAGCAGCCGCAGCGTCCGGAGTTCGTCGCCGCCCGGCGGACCGGGGGTGCCGGGCGCGGTCGGCTCCTCGGCCGCAGACAGGAGGTGCTTGGCGAGCAACTGCCTCTGGTCCTCCGTCAGTCGGGGCAGTCGCCAGGTGTCGGACTTGGCGGTCGCGCCGAGGACGAGTTCCGAGCGCGCGGACCGTACGCCGGGGGTGGCGGGGATGGTCCGGGTGAGCAGTTCGCGGGTACGGGCGCGGCGTGCGGGCTGGACGGAGCAGTAGACGTCCGCCTGCCCGGCGGTGACCGCGACGAGGGTCGCCTCGGGCAACTCGGCGAGCCTGCGGGCGACTTCGGGCGCCCGGCCCGGCTCGGCGGTCACCCACACGTGCCACGGGTTGCCCTCGCCCGACACCGACCAGTCGAGCTGGCCGATCACCCGCAGCAGCCGGTCCGACTCCAGCCGGGTCAGCCGCCGCCCCACGGTGCTCGCCGACAGCCCGAGCACCTCCGCCAGCAGGCTCAGCGGCGCGCGCGGGGCGTGCTGGAGCGCGGCGACGAGGTCCAGGTCGTCCTCGTCCAGCGGGATCTCGTCGTGCGGACCGTCTGTCACGTACTCCATGACACCCATCAACCCACAGAATGAATCCGCCAACCAGCCACTTCATGTGAACGATATGAGCGCAACAAGGTTTTAACTTGCATGATTACGGCGGCAGGGTCGTCAATTGGGGCAGCCGATCAGGAAGGCTCCGCCCAGATGACTTCCGTCGAGAAAGCTCCCGAAGGCACGACCCCCGAAGAGAAGACCCCCGTCCCCTCCGCACCGCTCTCCGGTCTGCTCGGCCTGCTGGTCCGGATCGAGCGCGTCGGCAACAAACTCCCGCATCCCTTCTGGCTGTTCGGGGTGCTGGCCGTCGTACTCGCCCTGGTCAGTTGGGTGTTGGCCGCTGTCGGGGCCTCCGCTCCGAACCCCGCCAGCGGCGAGACGGCGACCGTCCGCAGCCTGGTCTCGGGCGCCGGTCTGAAGATGATGATCGGCGACGCGGTGACGAACTACGCCACCTTCCCGCCGCTCGGCACGATCCTCGTCGTCATGCTGGGCGTGGCCGTCGCCGACCGGGCGGGCCTGCTCCCCGCGATGCTGCGGGCCGCTGTCGCCCGGGTCCCCGCCCGCTGGCTGACGTTCACCCTGGCGTTCACCGGCATGGTCGCGCATGTCGCGTCGGACGCCGCGTACGTCGTCCTGGTGCCGCTCGGCGCGCTCGCGTTCAAGGCGGTGGGGCGCAGCCCGATGCTCGGCGCGGTGGTGGCGTTCGTGTCGGTAGCCGCCGGGTACGACGCGAGCCCGCTGGTCACACCCATGGACGCGGTGCTCGCCGGCCTCACCACGGCCGCCGCCCACACCGTCGATCCGTCGTACGTGGTCAGCCCGCTCTCCAACTACTTCTTCTCCATCGGCTCCTCGCTGGTCCTGGCCACCGTCGTCACCGTGGTCACGGAGAAGGTCCTCGCCCGGCGGGTGGCGGCCATGCCGGAGGAGGCCGAGCCGGGGGAGGAGACACGGGAGCAGGAGGACTCCGACGCGCTGACCCTGCGGCCCGAGGAGCGGCGCGGGCTGCGCCGCGCGGGCCTGACCCTGCTGGTGTACGCCGGGATCGTGGTCGTGGCGATGATCCCGCACGGGTCGCCGCTGCGGGGCGAGGGCGGCAGCATCGTGCAGTCGCCGGTGCTCACCGGCATCGCGGTCGTGCTCGCCGTGGCGTTCCTGATCACCGGCGCGGTGTACGGGCGCGCGGTGGGCACCGTACGCACCGGCCGCGACATCCCCGACCACATGGCCAGTGGACTGCGCGAGATGGCGCCGATCCTCGTGCTGTTCTTCGCCATCTCCCAGTTCCTGGCCTACTTCAAGTGGACCGGCGTCGGCGAGGTCATGGCGATCCGGGGCGCCGATCTGCTCAAGTCGGCAGGAATCACCGGCCCGTTGGCGTTCCTGGGCATCCTGCTCGTCTGTACGGTGATCAACCTGCTGGTGACGAGCGGCTCCGCCCAGTGGGCGCTGGTCGGCCCGGTCTTCGTACCGATGTTCATGCTGCTCGACATCCCGCCCGAGGTGACCCAGGCGGTGTACCGCATCGCCGACTCGTGCACCAACGCGGCGACCCCGATGAGCGCGTACTTCGTGATGACCCTGGGCGTCGTCCAGCGCTACCGGCGCTCCGCGGGCATCGGCACGCTGCTCTCCCTGACCCTGCCGCTGTGCCTGGTCATGCTGGTGACGTGGACCCTGCTGTTCTACGCCTGGTGGGCGCTGGGCATCCCGCTGGGACCGGGGGTGCCCGTCCGCTGAAGCCCGGTTCCCCGGAAGTCCACGTTCCCCATGTTCCTTGGCGTTCCTGGGTAGTTACCCGCTTTGCGCCGTCTTCTTCCCGCACCGTACGAGGAGAGCCGTCCGTGCCGCTGCCCGACATCGAGTCCCTGGCCCGTACCGCCCTGCCCGAGATGACCGTCGACCTGCGGACCCTGGTCGAATGCGAAACCCCCAGCGACGACAAGGAGTTGCTGTCTGCCGGACTCGCCGCGATCGAGGGGTGGGCGCACCGGCGCCTGGGCCCGCCGGACCAGGCCGTGCGCCACGACGGGGGCGAACACGGAGACGTCCTGGAACTCCTCTACCGGGGCACCTCGGAGACGGAGGTGCTGCTGCTCGCCCACTACGACACCGTGTGGCCGGCCGGCACCCTCGCCGAGTGGCCGTTCACCGTGACGGACGAGGGGAGGGTGAGCGCGCCGGGCGCCTTCGACATGAAGTGCGGCCTGGTACAGGCGATCTGGGCACTGCGCCTGCTGCGCGAACGGAGCCTGCCGCGTCCGACGGTACGGCTGCTCCTCAACGGCGACGAGGAGATCGGCAGCCCGTTCTCCCGGCCGTACATCGAGCGGCTCAGCGAGCGGGTGGCGGCCACGCTGGTGTGCGAACCGGCGGCGGGGCCGGACGGCGACCTGAAGACGGCCCGCAAGGGGGTCGGCCTCTTCGAGGTGGCCGTGGAGGGCGTGGAGGCACACGCGGGCCTGGACCCGTACGGCGGCGCGAGTGCCGTGCACGCCCTCGCCGAACTGGTCACCCGGATCGCGGACTTGGGCTCACGCGAGCACGGCACGACGGTCAACGTCGGTGTGATCAGCGGCGGTACGGGACGCAACGTCATCGCCGGACACGCCCGCTGCGGTGTCGACGTACGCATCGCCGACCCCGCCGAGGCGGCCCGCATCGACACCGAACTGGCCGCCCTCACGGCCTCCGACCCCCGGGTACGGGTGTCTGTCACCGGCGGCTGGAACCGCCCGGCGATGGTGCCGACGCCCGTCTCCCAACTTCTCCTCAAACAAGCGCAGTCGGTGGCGTCCGGGCTGGGCTGGACGATCCGCGAGACGGGCGTGGGCGGAGCGAGCGACGGCAACTTCGTCTCCGCGCTGGGGCGCCCGGTCCTCGACGGCCTCGGCCCTGTGGGCGGCGGTGCCCACGCCCGCGACGAACACGTGCTGCTGGCCCACGTTCCGGCCCGTACGGCGCTCCTGGCCGGGCTGCTGATGGCCCACGTGGAATAGCCGGCCCCGGACGTACGCTGGAGGAGTAGTCGGCTCTAGTGAACGGGGACCGGGATGACCTACGAAGTGCAGACCACGGAGACCGCCGAGGCGGCGCGGCAGACGCGGTTCGGGCAGCTGCCGGAGCGGATCCGCCTGGAGGACATGGTCGCCGGGCAGCCCGCGTCGGTGCCGGACCCGGCGAGGAACGCGTACAACGAGGATGAGTGGACGGTCCGGTACTGCCTGTGACGAAGGGCGGGCCGCCGGGTGTCCGGCGGCCCGCCCTGCAGGGGACGGGGATCGGTCAGCTCACGTCGGAGGCGTCCAGGCGGTACAGGCCGCTGCTGGTCGACGTGGTGGACGTGGACGTCGAGGTGGAGCTCGACGAGCTGCTCGTCGAACTGGTGCTGTACTCCGAGGAGTCGACCGCCGTACCGTTCGCCTTCACCCAGGTGGCGATCTCGGAGTTGGTGCCCTGGCCGGAGTCGCTGCTGACGATGATGTAGTGCAACTTCCCCGCCTTCACCAGGCTCTTGAGCTTGGCCAGGGTCATCGCGTTGTCGCTGCCCGACCAGCCGCCCATCGAGATCACGGGCTGGCCCGACTCCAGGATGATCGAGGACGCCGTCTGGTCGGTGGCCACCGCCAGCAGCCAAGTGGCGCCGTCCTGGTGCTTCTTGAGGTACGTGATCATGTCCGACGACACCTGGGTGCCGCCGCCCATCCCGCCGCCACCGCCACCGGTGCCGCCACCGTCACCGCTCGGACGGGTGCCCGACTCGGCCGCCGCCTCCGACGAACTCCCGCTGGAGGACGACGAGTTGCCGGACGGGGGCGTCCCCATCGACTGGCCGCCGCTGTTGCTCGTACCGCTGCTGCTGCTCGTACCCCCGGAGCCCTGCGGAGCACCGCCGCCACCCATACCGCCACCCATTCCGCCGCCCGTGCTGGGGCCGGCCGTCGGGTTGGTGCCGTTGGTGCTGGAGGTCGCGGCCGAGACCGAGTAGGCGGCCGGTCCTGCGAGCAGGGCGACCACCGCGGCCAGGGCCGCGATGCCCATCAGACGGTGCCGCTTGGTGAAGCGGCCGACCAGCAGGCCCAGTACGGCGATGGTGCCCGCCACCGCCACCACGATCTCCGCGACCGTGTACAGCGTGCCGGAGCCGGACACCCGCTGGAGCAGGACGACCGCCCAGACCGAGCTCGCCGCGACCGCCACCGGAAGAACCCAGGCCCACTTGGCAGCCGAACCCTCACGGAAGGCGCGGTAGAGCATGACCCCGCCGGCGCCCGCCAGGGCCGCGATACCGGGGGCCATGGCCGTGACGTAGTACGGGTGGAAGGTGCCTTCGGCGAGGGCGAAGGTCAGGTAGTGCAGGACGAACCAGCCGCCCCAGAGCATCAGCGCCGCGCGCTTGGCGTCCGTACGAGGGGCACGGCCGCGCAGGACCAGGCCCGCGACCAGGGCGATCAGCGCGAAGGGGATCAGCCAGGAGATCTGGCCGCCCATGATCTCGTTGAACATCCGGTAGAGACCGGCCTCGCCGCCGAAGCTCGCGCCGTTGCCCTGCGAGCCCACCGACGAACTCGCCCCGAAGATCCGGCCGAAGCCGTTGTAGCCGATGACCAGGTCCCAGACCGTGTTGTCGGTCGAGCCGCCGATGTAGGGGCGGGAGGAGGCCGGGATCAGGTCGACGACCACCATCCACCAGGCGGAGGAGACGATCAGGGCCACTGTGCCGACGGCCAGGTTGCGGATGCGCCTGCCCAGGCTCGCGTCGGCCGCCCAGAGGTAGACCAGGAAGAAGACCGGCAGGACGACGTACGCCTGCATCATCTTGGTGTTGAACGCGAAGCCGATCGCCACGCCCGACCACACCAGCGGCATCAGCCGTCCCGTGCGCACCGACTTCATCAGGGCGGCCGCGCCCAGCAGCATCAGGAAGACCAGGATCGGGTCCGGGTTGGTGTCCCGGGTGATCGCCACCGTGATGGGGGTGAGAGTGAGCGCGAGGGCCGCGATCGTCGCCGCCACCGGGCCGAAGTCCCGCTTCACCATGCGGAACAGCAGGGCCACCGAGCCCGTGCCGACCGCGACCATCGGCAGCATCAACTGCCAGGTGCCGTAACCGAATACGCGGGCCGACAGGCCCATCACCCATAGGGCGAAGGGGGGTTTGTCGACGGTGATGAAGCTGCCGGAGTCCAACGCCCCGAAGAAGAACGCCTTCCAGCTCTTCGTGCCGCTGTACACGGCCGCGTTGTAGAAGGTGTTGCCCGTGATGGAGGAGAGGTTCCAGGCGTAGAGGGCGGTGGCCAGGAGCAGGATTCCCCAGAGAGTCGGGCGGGTCCAGCTCGGGTCCTCGGGGGCGCCGGTGAACAGGCGCTTGGCGCGGGCCGCGAGGCCGCCGCCGGAGGGCGGGGGTTCGGCGCGGTGGCGGGGTGCGGGTGCGCTGTCGCGGGTCGGCGGCGGGGCGAGGGTCGTCATGACGCGTACTCCAAGCTGGGGGCGGGGCTGCTGCTGGTGACGTGCTGGGGTGCGCCTACCGGGCTCTGCGCGGGCACGCGGGCGGGTACGGGGATCCGGGCGCGGCCGGTGAGGCTGCTGCGCAGCATCCGGCGCATGCCTCTGAGGTCGTCGAGGGCGGTGCGGACGATGTCGACCCGGCTGTCGGGGTCGTCGACCCAGTCGACCGGCACCTCGTGGATGCGCAGGCGGTTGCGCTGGGCCAGGACCAGCAACTCGGTGTCGAAGAACCAGGCGTTGTCCTCGATGTGCGGGGCGAGGGCCCGGAAGACGTCGGTGCGGACGGCCTTGAAGCCGCACTGGGCGTCCGAGAAGCGGGCCGCGAGGCCGAGCTTCAGGAGGAGGTTGTAGGAGCGGGAGACGAACTCGCGCTTCGGGCCGCGCACCACGTCGGCCTGGCGGTGCAGCCGGCTGCCGATGGCCACGTCGCTGTGGCCGGAGAGAAGGGGCGCCACGAGCGGCAGGAAACCCGCCAGGCCCGTGGACAGGTCGACGTCCATGTAGGCGACCACGTCGGCCGTGGAGTCGCTCCACACGTGCTTGAGCGCGCGGCCCCGGCCCTTGGCGTCCAGATGGACGGCGTGGACATGGGGGAGGCGGAGCGTCAGGTCGGTCGCGGCCTGCCAGGTGGCGTCAGTGCTGGCGTTGTCCGCGACCGTGATGCGGAACGGGAACGGGAAGGAGGCTTCGAGGTAGGCGTGGAGACGGCCGATGCTCTCGGCGAGTACGTGCGCCTCGTTGTACACCGGCACCACGATCTCGACCGAACGCTGCCGGACGCCCCTCGCGTTCGTTTCGTTCATGCCAGTGACGATCGGGGCCGTATCTGGGGCGACCCTGAGGCGACTCTGAGCGACGAATGAGAATCAGCGGACTCACAGGTTGCTCATAGGCGCCCGGTGACACGTGACGTACTGACACGTGACTTCAGGCCGTGTGCGCGTTCCCGCCGCCCGGAGTCGCCGACGCGATCAACTGGTCGATCAGCGCGATCAGTACGTCCCGGCACGACTCGCGGTCCCGTGCGTCGCACAGCAGGACCGGAGTGTGCTCCGGCAGCGCCAGCGCCTCCCGGATCTCGTCCGGCTCGTACGGATGCTCCCCGTGGAAGCCGTTCACCCCGACGACGAACGGGATGTCCCGGCGCTCGAAGAAGTCGATCGCCGCGAAGCTCGACTCCGGCCGGCGTACGTCGATGAGGACCACGGCCCCCAGCGCGCCGATCGAGAGGTCGTTCCACATGAACCAGAACCGCTGCTGTCCCGGCGTACCGAAGAGGTACAGGATCAGTTCCTGGCTGAGGGTGATGCGGCCGAAGTCGAGGGCCACGGTGGTGGCCTTCTTCTCCTCGATGCCGTCGAGGTCGTCGATGCCGAGGCCGGCCGCGGTGAGCGGCTCCTCGGTGCGCAGCGGCACGATCTCGCTGACCGAGCCGACCATCGTCGTCTTGCCCACGCCGAAGCCGCCGGCGATGAGGATCTTGACCGTGTCGGGCGCCGAGGTCCCGTTCGCGGTCAGGCTAGAGCCGGCCAAGGCCGTCCCTCACTTTCTGGAGCAGGTCCATGTCCGTGGTGCGCGAGATCTGGCGCGGGGACTGGGCGGTGATCCGGCCGGCCTCCAGCAGATCGCACAGCATGATGACGACCACGCTCACCGGCAGGTCCAGATGGGCCGCCAGCTCCGCCACCACGACGGGCCGTGCGCACAGCCGCAGGATCCGAGCGTGCTCGGGCTGCGGCCGGGCGCCGCCGTCGGGCTGCGGCTCCACCGCCGTCACCGACGTGATCAGTGTGAAGTCGGCGCGGCTGGGCCGGGTCCGCCCGCCGGTGAGCGTGAACGGCCGTACGAGCCGGCCGGCCGCGTCGCTTCCGCTCACCTCACTCGCCGGCCGCGCCGACGACCCCGGCACGGGGGGCCGCGCTGAGGTGCTCACCGATCTTCTTCACCAGCATGTTCATCTGGTACGCCACCACCCCGACGTCCGCTCCCTGGCTGGTCAGCACGGCGAGATGGGCGCCCGGACCGGCCGCCGTGAGGATCAGGTAGCCGTTGCGCATCTCGATCAGTGCCTGGCGCACCGGACCGCCGCGGAAGTCCATGCTGACGCCCTTGCTGAGGCTCATCAGCCCGGACGCGGTCGCCGCGAGCCGCTCGGCGTCGTCGCGCAGGAACGCCGTCGACCTGCTGACGACCAGTCCGTCCTCGGAGAGCACGACGGCGTGGTTCACCTCGGCTACCCGGTCCACGAGTCCGGTGAGCAACTGGTCCAGCTCGGTGTGCGTGGCGGGGGTGGGGCGTGTCATTTCTCTGTCCTTCATCAGCGGTCTGCGGGCGGAGTCGAGGTGACCGGAGTGCCTGCGTCGGGGAGCGGTGCGTCGGGTTCCTGAGGCGAGTCGTCCTCCCCATGGTCGTACTGCTCTTCGGCGTCGTCGTCACGGGCCTGGAGGGTTCCGCGCTGGAAACCGGAGAGCGAGGAGGCCGCGCGCTCCGCCGAGAACTCGTCGAGCGAGTCCTCGGACGCGCCGTCGGGGTCGTCCTCCCGCAGCTCGGCGGCCAGACTGGTCTGCGGCACCCGGCGCGGCAGCGGGGTGAGCCCGCCCTTGCGCGCGGCGGCGCCCTTCTCGGCCTTGCCCTCACCGCCGCGGCCCGCCCCGACGAGGGCGGCCTGGCGGGGCGCGGGACCGGCGTCGGCGGTCCGGACGCGGGCCGCGACGGGCGGTGTCTCCCGGTCCCTGATGCGCTCGTGCGCGGGCCGCTCCGCGGCGACCGGCCCCGGCACCGCGGCGGACGCCTTCTCCGCATCCGAGGAGTCCGTGTCGGGCGCGGCGAGTTCGCGTACGACGACATCGTGCGGGATCAGCACGATCGCCGTCGTACCACCGTACGGCGAGGAGCGCAGCGTGACCTGGATGCCGTGCCGGACGGCGAGGCGGGCGATCACGAACATGCCGAGCCGCAGGTCGTCGGCGAGCGCCACCACGTCGAACTGCGGGGCCTCGGCCAGGTGTTCGTTGAAGGACGCGTAGTCCTCCTCGGACATGCCGAGACCGCGGTCCTCGATCTCGATGGCCAGCCCCTTGGCGACCATCGCGGCCCGTACGCCGACCGGGCTGGGCGCGGGGGAGTAGGCGGTCGCGTTGTCGATCAGCTCGGCCAGCAGATGGATGACGTCGGCGACCGCGGGCGGCGCGAGGTACACGTCCTCCTCGGTCTGTACGTCGACCCGCTGGTACTCGGCGACCTCGCCGACGGCGCTGCGCAGGATGTCGATCAGCGCGACGGGCTCGGTCCAGCTGCGGCCGGGCCGTTCACCGCTGATGATGACGAGGTTCTCCTCGTACCGGCGCAACTGGCTCGCGGTGGAGTCGAGTTCGTACAGGCCCTTGAGGATCTCCGGGTCCTGGTGGGCCCGTTCCAGCGCGTCCAGCTTGGTGAGCTGGAGGTTGACCAGGTTCTGGCTCTGCCGGGCGATACCCAGGATGACCTTCTGGAACCCGCGCCGGGTGTCGGCGAGTTCGACCGCGGTGTGTACGGCGGTCCGCTGCGCCGCGTTGAACGCGTGGGCCACCTGGCCGAGTTCGTCGTGGCCGTAGTCGAGCGGCGGGGTGGCCGACTCGACGTCGACCTTCTCGCCCCGGTTGAGCCGCGCGACCACGTCCGGCAGCCGTTCCTCGGCCAGACCCAGGGTGGCCATGCGCAGCCCGCGCAGCCGGCGGGACAGGGACCGGGTGATGCGCCAGGACAGCACGATGCACAGCAGCAGCGCGACGAACCCGCCCGCGCTCAGCGAGGCCGCCTTGATCAGCAGCGACCGTGCCTCGTCGGCGCTGCGGGTGAGCAGGCCCCTGGTCTCGTCGTGGATCAGCGAGCCGTACTGGACGCTCAGTTCGTCCATGGCGGCGGACCACTGCTTCTGCTTGTCCGGCAGGGTGATCTTCCGGTCGGCGCCGCCGCCGGGCGTGCCCGACGCGAGCACCTGGTCCTCGATGGAGGTCAGGGTCTTCCAGGCGGAGCCCGCCAGGATCGCCTCGGTACGGGTCTTCGCCGTGCCGCTGAGGGACTGGATCAGCTGGTCCTCGACGACCCAGCGCCGGGCGCTGACCAGCCGGACGTACGCCTCCCACTCGTTCTGGTCCAGACTCCCCGAGGTCCAGGCCAGGTTGAGCTGCGAGTCCTCCTGGGCGACCAGTTCGGCGGCCTGCTCCAGCGAGACGAGCGGGCCGGCCTGGGAGGTGAGGTCGCCGTCGTCGACCTGGGACAGCTCCTGGAAGGCGTGGATCTGGTTGCCGATGATCGACGAGTACTGGTCCAGCGCCTGCTGGGCGGAGATGTCCGTGAGCCTGTCGACCTGACCGCGGTAGTACTCCAGGCTGCCCGCCGCCGCGATCACCGAGTACATCCGCTCGCTGATACGGTCGGGGGCCTCCTGGATCGCCTTGGTCTGGCCCACCAGTTGAGCGACCGCCTTGTCCGTCACCTTGCGCTGCGCGTCCAGGGCGGTGCGGTCGCCCCTGGGTGAGGCCAGCCACTCGGCCGACAGCGTGCGCTCCTTCTGCAACGCCATCGTGGCATCGGTGCCCATGGCACCGGTCGCCTTGCTGAGCCCCGTCTGGTCCCGCAGCCGCAGGCCCTCCGAGAACATCTGAATCGTCGTCACGCCCCACATCGCGGCGAGGGTGACGCTCGGCACCAGTGCGAGCAGGATCAGCGAGAGACGTATGGAGCCGAGACGGCGCCGGGCACCTTTGCGTGGAGGCATCGTCGTCCTAGAGCGATCAGCGGTGAGCGGGAGTGACAGGTGACAACTGGCAGGGGGCGGCGGAAGCGGAACAGTCGGCGGAACATGTTTCCGGGTCCGCAGGATGCTATCCGTACAAGTGAACGTACGCACCGTGAGCCCCCAAAGCTTGGTGCAGCCGTTGTACGACGGTTGCCGCGCGGGAGGGTTGGGGAGCGAGGCGGAGGGGGATACGGAAGCCCCGCGGAGGGGCGCTGGGCGGAGTCGAGGAGCGGGCGGCTCAGCGGGTGCCGTTGGCGGCGAACCTCGCGACGTCGGCGATGTTCTGCTTGGTGACGAAGGCCGGCCCGGTGAGCACGGGAGCCGAACCGCCGCCGCTGAAGTTGCCGTTGGACTTGTACAGCCAGAGCGAGTCGACGGCGAGATAACCCTGCAGGTAGGGCTGCTGGTCCACGGCGAACTGCACATCGCCGCTCTTGACCGCTTTGACGATGTCGTTGTTGAGGTCGAAGGTGGCGATCTTCGCCTTGCTGCCCGACTCGTCCACCGACTTCACCGCCGCGAGCGCGAACTGCGCGCCCATCGTGACGACTTCGTCGATGCTCGGATCCTGGTTCAGCCGCGCCGCGACGACCGCGGTCACGGTGTCCATGTCGGTGCCGTTCACGTACAGGTTGTCGGTCTCACCGACGAACGTCTTCTTCACCCCGGCGCAGCGCGCCTCCAGGGCGACGTTTCCCTGCTCGTGGATGACGCAGAGGGCGTGCTTGACCTTGAGTGTGTCCAGTTTGTCGCCGAGGGCGCGCCCGGCGGTGCTCTCGTCCTGCCCGAAGAACGCCATGAGGCCCGCGGAACGCCAGGCGTCGATACCCGAGTTGAGACCGACCACGGGTATCCCCGCCGACTCGGCCTGCGCGACCGCGCTCCTCATCGCCTCCGGCTTGGCGAGGGTGACGGCGATCCCGTCGACCTTGTTCTTGACCGCGTCGCGCACGAGGGCCGCCTGGGCGGCGGCATCGGGGTCGCTCACGTACGTCAGCTCGATGTTGTCCTTGGCCGCGGCGGCCTCCGCGCCCTTCTGCACCCGCTCCCAGAAGGCGTCGCCCTTGGCGCCGTGGGTGATCAGGGCGACCTTGATCCGGGCGGTGCCGGCACCGGCGGTGCCCTGGCCGGAGTCCGACCCGTCGGAGCCGGAACCCGAACAGCCGGCCGCGAGAAGACATACGGCGGCCACACCGGCGGCAACGGCGGTGACACGGGCGGATCGTGCGGAACCGGAAGAGACGGGGGGTGTGTTCATGGGAGTGCGGCACCTCGCTGCGCGGCCGAGGAGGGGAAGGAGCAAGAGAAGGACAAGAGAGGGAGAGGAAGGGCGAGAGAGGGAGTGGGTACGGCGAAATCTGCGCGATCGTCGGTCGACGTGCACTGACTGTCCGACTTTCGCTGGGGCGGAGCCAATCGGATGTGACGCCCGGTAGTCAAGTGAGCAACCAGTGGGAACCGGAGTCCACAAGCCGGTTCGGGGTGTGCCCGGCGCGTGTGATCCCCCTCGGTCGGTCCTGGGTAGTGTCAGAAGGATTGCCGGTGCGGAGGAGGAATGGAAGGGGAAATGGGACCTCCGGTTCCCTTTCGTGTCCCCGGCGTCCGGCCGAACCGTCATCAGGCAGCCTCGCCCGTCCTGCACCGAGGAGCGTGACGTGAACGAGTGGCTGATCTACCGAGGCACCGGACAACCGCACGACGGAGTCGACCGGCTCCCGGACCCGCCCGCCTGGCGCCGCTTCGACGGCGGCCCACTGATCCGGCCGCCGGCCGCCGCCGACACCGTCTCCACCCGAAGGCTCGGCCAGAGCCGCGCCTTCGCCGAGCACTATCGGCCGACCCCGGCCGAACTGGAGCTGGTCAACGCGGCGTTGTACCTGCGCCGCCCGCTCCTCGTCACCGGCGAACCCGGCAGTGGCAAGAGCACACTCGCGCACGCCGTGGCCCATGAACTGGGCCTGGGCCGGGTACTGCACTGGCCCATCGTCAGCCGCACCCAACTCACCGACGGCCTCTACAAATACGACGCGTTGGGCCGCCTGCAGGACCTCCAGATCACCCGTCCGCGCGAACGCCCGGAGGCCGGGACGGTGTCGGTACTGCCCGGCCAACTGCCCCCGGAGGCACCCGACCTGCTCGCCCAGGGCATCGGCCGCTACCTCCAACTGGGCCCGCTCGGCACCGCGTTGCTCCCCACGGCACGACCCCGGGTACTCCTCGTGGACGAGCTGGACAAGAGCGACATCGACCTGCCCAACGACCTCCTCGGGGTCCTGGAGGAGGGCGAGTTCGGCATCCCCGAGCTGGAGAGGATCGCCGAACACCGCCCGGCGGTACGGGTCCGCGACCACGACGGGCGCTCCGTCGAGGTCCACGAGGGCAGGGTCCGCTGCCGTGCCTTCCCCTTCATCGTCCTCACCAGCAACGGTGAACGAGACTTTCCCGTACCGCTGTTGAGGCGCTGCGTCCACCTCCATCTGGAACCCCCGGACGAGGACAGGCTCGCCGCGATGGTCCGCGCCCACTTCGGCGAGGACGCGGCCGAACAGCACGCCGACGTCATCGCCCGCTTCCTGGAACGCAGGCCCGGCGAACAACGAGCCGCCGACCAGCTCCTCAACGCCATCTACCTGACCCGCCACGCCCAGAACGAGGAACCGGGCACCCGTGCGCACCTCGCCGACCAACTCATGCGGCCGTTGAATCGGCCGGCGCGGTGAGCGGGGGTGGGGGGGCGCTGGGGCGGCCGGGCCGGCTGGGGCCGACGGGCCGGTCGGGGTCGCTGGGGCCGTCGGATTCGCCGGGGGCGCCGGATCCGCCGGACCAGTTGGGTGCGCCTGGGTCGCCAGAGCCGCCAGACCTGTCGGTGCCGCCGGTGCCGCTGGAACCGCTGGACCAGTTGGGTGCGCCTGGGTCGCCAGAGCCGCCAGAGCCGCCAGAGCCGCCAGACCTGTCGGTGCCGCCGGTGCCGCCGGTGCCACTGGAACCGCTGGACCAGTTGGGTGCGCCTGGGTCGCCAGAGCCGCCAGACCTGTCGGTGCCGGAGGTGTCGGCGGTGCCACTGGAACCGCTGGGCGCGCTGATCCGGCGTCTGGGGGAGGCGGGGGTCAGGGCGGGAGCCGCTGAACTCGCGGATGCGCTCTGGCTGGCGGGGCGGATGGCCGAGGCGGAGACCGGGGCCGAGGTCGGTGGTGGGGTAGGTGTCGGGACTGGCGGCGGGGGCGGTGCCTTCGGCGGCGACGGACTCCCGTCGGATCAGGTGGACCGCCCGGTGACTCCGCGACTCCTCGCGGTCGTGCGGGACGAGCGCGCCGAGGGGACATGTGGCCCGCCTGGCGCCGAGATCCTCGTACCGACGGCTTCCGCCTTTCCGGGGCTGCTGTCTCTGGGGCATGCCCTGCGTCCGCTCCAGGGCCGGCCGGTGCCGGCCGGACCGTCGCGACCCCGGAACGACGACGTGCTCGACGAGTCGCGTACCGCGCAGGCGAGCGCCGTCGGGGACTGTGCCCTGCCGGTCTTCCGGGCCGACCGGAGACGGCAGTCCCGGATACAGCTGCTCGCCGACGACTCGCCGTCGATGGGCGCCTGGGAACGCACCCTGGAGGAACTGCGCCTCGCCTGCGAACAGTCCGGCGCCTTCCGGTCGGTGACCGTCCACCGGCTGCGCCCGCACCCCGACGGCGGAGTCGGCGTGCTGTGCCGGGCGGGCGGCAGCGAATGGCTCGCCCCGGCGGACGGTCTGCGCGACCCGAGCGGCCGGACCGTCACCCTGCTGCTCAGCGACTGCTCGGGCCCGCTGTGGCGGCACGGCGCCGCCCAGCGGCTGCTCCACCGGCGGCTGCGCACGGGCCCGCTGGCCGTCGTACAGCCACTGCCCGCCCGCCTGTGGCCGCAGACCCTGCTGCCCACCGAACCAGGCACCCTGTGGCGCACGACGGGCCCCGGCGGGACGCTCGGCTTCCGGCCGTTCCGCGACCGGGGCCCCGTGAACGGCGGGGCACTGCCGGTCCCCGTGCTGCCGCCGACCCCCGCCGCACTCGGCGGCTGGGCGCGTTTGCTGTCGGAACGGTCGGCGGACACGCTGACGGCCTCCGTTGCCATGGTCGGGCCCGAGGACCCGGGAACGGCACCCGCTCCCCGCCCCGACCGCACCCCGGAACAGCTGGTCGAGGACTTCCGCACCACCGCCTCCGCGGCCGCCCGCCGCCTCGCGGTCTGCCTCTCGGCGGCGCCGCTGTCGTACCCCGTCATGCAACTCGTACAGCGCGCCCTGCTGCCAGGGACCGGCCCGGTCGAACTGGCCGAAGTGCTCTTCAGCGACCTGTTGGTGGAGGTGGCGGACGACAGCGACGGCCCCGGTCCCTGGTACGAATTCGCGCCTGGTGTGAGGGACTTGCTGCTTCGCCGACTGGAGCTGGACGAGGCCCGCGCGGTACTGGAACAGTGCTCGCGCTATCTGGAACGCGTGTGGGGAGCCCGCGCCCGGAACTTCCCGGCGGTGGTGGTCGCCCACCTCTCCGGGACGACCGTCCGGACCGGGGCCGATCGCCCGGACGACACCGAGGAGACTCCCGGCCGACCGGTCCCGCAACCCTTCGCGGACGTACCCCGCAGGGTGCTGCGCAGATTCCAGCCGGGAGACGTCGACGGCACCCCGAACTTCACCACCAGTCGATCGCAGTCGCAATCCCTGGCCCTCCGGCTGGCCCGTGCCCGCCTCGCCCGCTACGAACGGCAGGGCGGCATCCGCGACCTCTGGGACGCCGTACGCATCCTGCGCGCGACCGCGCCCGGCGCGGAGACGGCTGCACTCCTCGCCGAATGCCTGCTCGGCCTCTGGGACATCCACCGGGACCGCGCGGTGCTGCGGGAGGCCGAGGACGCCGTCCGCGCGGCGGCGGACCCCGCCGGCTCGCCGCCGGCCCACGCGCACCTCGTCCTCGGCAGGGTTCTCCGGGCCCGCGCCGCGAACGAGCCCGACGACGAGGCGAGGGCCCGCGCACTGGCCGAGGCGGCCGAGAGCCTGGAGCGTGCCTACGCCCTGCTGCGCTCCGAGCCGGGCCCTCTGCTCGACGTCCTGCTCCACGTCGTAGAGGTCGTCCGCGCCCGCTACCGCCTCCTCCGCGATCGACGGCTGCTGTACGGCGCCCAGGTACGGCTCGACGCCCTGCTGGAGGGCTGGCCGGGCGAACGCCCCCTGCCCGGAACGGCGTTGCTGGCACGCGGCGGACTACTGATGGAGCTGTGCGCCAACGCGCGCGAGCGCGATTCGGCCGACGAGGCACGGGCCTTGGCCGTCCAGGCGGCGGCCGACTTCGAGTCGGCCGCGAAGTCGGCGGAGCGGGCGGGGGAACCGCCGGGGGTCGTCTGCCGGGCGCGGCTCGAACTGGCCGCTGCCCGGGCGGTTGTGACGGGGGATCAGGGGGCGTCGGAGGTCGTCACGGCACTGACCGAGGCCCTGCGGGCCGCCGGATCAGGCGCGCACACGGGCGAGTTGAGGCTGCGCGCGCTCTGGCGGCTGGCGGAGGCCCACATCGCCCGCTGGACCCGCAGCGCCGAACCGGCCGAACTGGACACCGCCGACGGGTACTTCGCCCGGGCACAGGCGCAGCTGAGCACCGACGATCCGCGGCGCCCGGAACTGCTGGCGGCACGTGGCGGCGCGGCACTGAACCGGGCGGCCCACGCCGACGGCGTCGCCGGCGCCGACGTCGCCACGGACGCCGTACGCGTCCTGCGCGCCGCGCTCGCCCAGACCCCCGAGAGCGACCCGGCGCTGCCCGCCCGCCGACTCCTCTTCGCCCGCGCCCTGCACCGCCACCACGAACTCGGCGGCTCGCTCACGGACCTCCACGAGGCCGAGTGGATCCTGGCCCGCGCGGCTCGGGGCGCCCGGACCGGCGGTGATGCTCGGACGGAGGCGCTGGCGTGGCTGGAGCGGGGCGATGTGCTGCGCGCCCTCGCCCGCCCGCAGCACAGCACCACGGAGTACGAGGACCGGGCCGCGGAGTCCTACCGCCGGGCCGCCTCCGCGGCCGAGGCGTCCGACGACCTCCTCGTGACGGCCCGCGCCCTGCACCGGCGCGGCACAGTCCTGGAACGCACGGCGGGCCCGTCCCACGCCCTCGACGCGTACCGCGCCGCCTGGGTCGCCTGGCAGGGGGCGGGCGGCGACGCGCGGCACCCGGAGGCCCGTACGACGCTGGAGCGGATGCGTGCGCTGACGGCACGGTCGGTCGGTACAGGTTCGGCCTGATTCGATCGTTCTTTCGGTCATGTACCCCAGGTGGGCCCGAAGAAAGGTTTCCGTGTGTTGCCCACACGGGTAATTGCCGATGGCCGACGTGCCTGGGAGGAGCACAGCATGTCGAATCCTGCGATCGATGAGCCGACCGCGTGGGATGAACCTCTGCCGGATCTCACGGGGATCGAGTGGGGGGAACTGCCGGGAACCGGCAGCCACCCCGCCTTGAACGGTGTCCTCGCCGAACTGGAACTGAGGTCCCGCGCACCCGATTGGCCCGTAGCCGTGGCGTACTACGAGGACTCGCCCTGACGCAGGGCTGCCGCATCCGACGGACGTGCGATGCCCCGGGGAGGTGGCGGCGCGATGTTCCCTGTGTCGTGCGAGCAGAACCGCTCCACGCTGGGTGAGTTCCTCGCGCCCTGGCCGCTGTCGGTGCTCGACGTCCCGGCTCTGCGCCGTACCGGTCTGCGTCCGGTGCCGGTACGTCAGTTCACCCTCAAGGTCCACAGCAGATGCAATCTGACCTGCACGTACTGCTACATCTACCACGGGGTGGACGGCTCCTGGCGGGACCATCCGCCCCGGGTGTCGGCCTCCGTGATGCGGCAGACCGCCCACCGCATCGCCGAACACGTGCGCACCCATGAACTGAGCGAGGTCCGAATCGCCCTGCACGGGGGCGAGCCGCTGCTCTCGGGCCCCGGTGTCCTGGTGGACTACATCCGGACGATCCGGGCCGCCCTTCCGGCCGACTGCGCACTGCGCGCGACCGTCCAGTCCAACGGCACCCTGCTCACCGAACAGGCCCTGGGTCGGCTGGCCCAGGAGGGCATCCGGGTCGGCCTGAGCCTGGACGGAGGCACGGCCGCGTTCAACAGGCGCCGAGTGGATCACGCGGGGCGTCCTTCCTGGCGCAGGGCCGTACGGGCCGCGAGGCTGCTCGCCCGGAACCCTCAGTCGTACGCCGGGCTGCTGTGCACGGTCGACGTCACGGCCGACCCCGGCGAGGTCTACCGTTCCCTCGCCGCCCTCCGGCCCCCGGTGCTCGACCTGTTGCTGCCGCACGGCAACTGGTCGAATCCGCCACCGGGACTGCCGGTGCGCGCCCCCGAAGCGGCCCGGACCGGCGCCCGGGGCGCCACCCCCTACGGCGACTGGCTGGCCGCGGCCTTCGACCAGTGGTGGGGCAGCCGCGCGAACGAGGGGCCGCCGCCGCGGATCCGGATCTTCTCCGAGATCATCGCGCTGCTGCTGGGCCTGCCCAGCGCGTTGGAGGCCGTCGGGCTGTCACCGACGGCGGCGATCGTGGTGGAGACGGGCGGGAAGATCGAGCAACTTGATTCTCTCAAGCAAACCTACGAAGGGGCGGTGGTCACTGGACTGGACGTCTTCCACAACTCCTTCGACGAGTCGCTCGACCATCCGGGTGTGGCAGCGCGCCAGATAGGAGTGGCGGCCTTGGGTGTCACCTGTCGGGCGTGCCCCGTGATGGCTGTTTGCGGTGGCGGGAACTATGCCCATCGCTATCGTGAAGGGAGTGGCTTCAGACACCCCTCGGTGTACTGCCACGACCTGGAACGACTGATCCGGCACGTGGCGGCCGCGCTGGCGTCGGCGACCGGAAACGAACGTCCTGTTCCGGCCGTTTCGGCTCGTCCTCCCACGGCAATGCCTTAGGGGCTATGAGCTGACCAGATGACTGTGCCTGACTCCGGGACGCGGCCGGACGGCACGGAGTAGGGAGAGAATCCGAATGGCGGACCGGGCCGGGGGAGCCAGGTCCCATGGCCACTACGTCATCAGTTACGCGGGATTCAACCGGCCGTGGGCCACGTGGATCGCGTACCAGTTGGAGCAGTTGGGCCATCGGACGACACTGTTGCGCTGGGACCCGCCCGTCAGCATGCCGTTGACCGAGGCGCTGCGCAGTCTGCTGGATGCGCCCGGACGGATTCTGCTCGTTCTGGACGACTGGTACTTCAATCTGGGGCCACGCAGCGACGAGGAGTGGATCGCGGCTCTTCGCGAGGTCGTGCCGAAACACGAGGACCGGTTCGCCGCGGTCAGTGTGGCCACCCGTGCCATCCCGCCCGGCGGCGAGCGACTGCTCCCCGTCGACCTGCGGGATCTGGACTCAGGCGAGGCCAGACGGCGGATCCTGGTCCGTCTGGGGCTGCCGGGCGAGGAGATGCCGCCCAGCGGCGACTCCGCTCCGCGCTTCCCGAACGATCCGCCGGCCGTGGTCAACATCCCTCGACGGAACCTTCGTTTCACCGGCCGTGACATGGCGCTCGACGAACTGCACTCCCGGCTGAACCAGGACGGAGACGGCGTTTCGAGAGTCGCGCTGCGCGGGATCTCGGGCGTGGGCAAGAGCCAGATCGCGATCGAGTACGCACACAGGTTCGGAAATGATTATGACGTGGTGTGGTGGGTCAACGCCGGGTTCCGGGCCACAGCCCGCGAACAGTTCGCCGATCTCGCGGCCCGGATGCAGCTCTGGGTGGGCTCGGAACTCGGCGAGCGGATCCGGGCCGTCCAAGAGGCGCTGCGCACCGGGAAACCGCACGGCCGCTGGTTGGCGATCTTCGACAGTGCCGACGACATGGCGCAGGTCGAGGATCTGCTGCCCGAGGGCAACGGCCATGTGCTGGTGACGACACTGACCCAGGACTGGGCCACATCCGGCCGCCTCTCGGAGATCCAGATCCTGCCGTTCAGTCGTGAGGAGTCGGTCGCCTATGTACGCCGTCGCGCCCCTCGCCTGACCGAGCGGGAGGCCGACAGGCTTGCGGAAGCCGTGCAGGACCTGCCCCTGCTGTTGGCGCAGACGGCGGCCTGGCTGGACGCGAACAGGATGCCCGCCAAGGACTACATCGAACTGATCAGCAAGGGTGGCGCCAACCAGATCGGCATCCGTATCTCGGACGACTACCCCATGGGGTTCCAGACGAGCTGGTCGATCACGCTCAACACCCTGGAGGCGAACTATCCGGAGGCGTACGAACTGTTGCGCCTCTTCGCGCTCTTCTCGCCGGACGCCATTCCCGTGCGCCTGATCCAGAAGGCTCGCCCCTCCGACCTGCCCGATCATCTCGCTTCGCTCGCGGCCGACCCGTTCCGCTGGTACTCGGCGTTGCAAAGGCTGTCCGAGTCCACTGCGGTACAACTCGTCCATGAGAGTTCGTCGGAGGACGAACCCCTAGTGGGAGGCGCGACCATGCACCGGCTGTACCACAGTTTCCTGACCAGTACCTTGCCGGAGGAACGGCGGGAAGCGATGTCCGCCGTCGCCTGTGAAGTACTGTCCAGTGAGGATCCGCGGGAACCCGGCAACGTCAAAAAGTGGTCCACGTACGCCGATCTGCACGCACAGCTGGAGACCTCGGGGGCACTCGACAGCACCAAGCCGGAAGTGCGCAGACTGGTGTTGAACTGCGTCGAGTACCTGAAAGCACGCGAGGAAGGCAAAGACGGACTCGCGCTGTGCGAAAAGACCCTGCCCCGATGGCGGAGCCGTCTGCAACCGGACGACCCCGACATGCTCCGGCTGACCCACCAGCACGCCAACATGCTGCGTCGCGTCGGACGGTTCAGGGAGGCCGAGGCCGTCGGACGGGCTGTGGTGGACCGATTGACCCAGGTCAGAGGGGCCAGCGACCCCGAACTGCTGCGGGCGAAGAGCGGCCTCGGCGGTACGCTGACCGCTCTCGGCTCCTACCGGGAGGCGCACCAGCTCTTCCAGGAAGCCGCGCGGGTCGACGGCACCGATCCGCAGAAGGGCCTCCAGGAGCAGTCCAACCTCGCCGTGTCGTCTGTGCTGCTGGGCGAGTACGCCAGGGCTGCCGCCCTGCACCAGAGCATCCTGCACACACGGCAGCGGCAACTGCCCGAGTCCCACCCGAAGACGTTGATCTCGGGGCTGTACTACGCCTGGACCCTCCGTCTTCTTGGTGACTACGCGGAGGCCCGGTCCCGGCAGGAACACAATCACCGGCTGTTCAAGGAAGGCATGGGCCAATGGCACGCGAGCACCCTCCTCGCGGAGCACAACCTCGCACTGTGTCAGCGCCGGGCCGGGGATCTGGAGGGGGCGAAGAGATCCATGTCGGGTGTGGTGGCACGCAGTCTGCGCAAACGTGGATCGCGCCACCCCGACACACTTCACGCCCAGGCGGACTACGCCACCTTCCTGCGCGAACACGGCGATCTGGACCAGGCCCGCAAACTGGCCGACGAGGTGGCCACCGGTTACCGCGGTCTCGTCGGTCCCGATCACCCCTTCACCATCGGTACGACGGGCAATATCGGCCTGGTCCTGTGGAAGTACGGCGAGCGTGAGGAAGCCCTGAGGATCGCCGAGACGGCCTGGAGCGGAATGGCCGCGGCGGTCGATGCCGACCACCCCTGGTCTCTCGGCTGCGCCCTCAACCTGTCCGGCGCCCGCAACTACGCCGGAGACGAGGAGGGTGCCGCGCGGCTCAGCGCCGAGACCCTGGAACGAGCCGCGGCGACCATGGGCGAGAATCACCCCATGACCCTGTCCTGCAAGGCCGCCCTCTCCGCCGATCTGAGGTCGCTGCGCCAGGGTGACGAGGCGGCCAGGCTGGAACAGGAGGCTCTGCACGTGCTCACGGAGAAGTACGGTTCCGGCCACCCCCATACGCAGGCGGTGGGTCGCCGGGAGCGCCCCTACTGGGACTTCGAACCGCAACCCACGTGACCGATTCCCGTTACTGGCGCGTCATGTGACACACCGTCGCCGAGACTGCTAACGTCGCGCCCGTCACACGCGCGCTTTTTATCTCTCACCTGGAGAAGGTTTGCCTGCTCCTCAGGGCGCGGCGCCTTCTCTCAGCGCCTCGTATCGAAGCGGTCGGTCGTTGCCGGATTTCGACGGTCTGGATCTGGCCATCCTGGCTGCGGATGTCGATCATCCCGTCCTGGCCGAGGTGGCCGAGACTCTTTGTCGGCGGGCCGGATCTCCGGCTCGCGGCGCGTTCTACGAGGATGCGCCCTACGTCCCGGTCGAGCGGCCGTTCCTGCTCCCGTGACGGTGGCGCCGCCTCCGTGGCCCGCCCAGGGCCTGGACGTCCGAGCGGCCAGGCGTGCCATCGGCGTCGGCCCCACTCCCTTCCAGCAGTTCGTGCTGAAGGTCCACAGCCGTTGCAATCTCGCCTGCACCTACTGCTACGTCTACGAGGGCCCCGACCAGAGTTGGCGTGAGCGTCCCCGGGCCGTACCGGCAGGGGTCGTGGACGCGGCCGCCCGGCGGATCGCCGAGCACGCCGCGGCTCATCAACTGCCCGACGTGCATGTCAATCTGCACGGCGGGGAGCCCTTGCTGTCCGGAACGGAAATCCTCGTCCGCTATGTCGCCGCCGTGCGCCAGGCGGTGGCCGAGCGAGCCGGGGAGTCGTGCCGGGTGCATGTCACCATGCAGACGAACGGCACGCTGCTCAACGACGCAGTCGTCAACGAACTCGCCGCAGCGGGCATCAGGATCGGGGTGAGTCTCGACGGCGGGTTCGCCCGGCACAACAGGGGGCGTGTCGACCGCCGGGGGCGCCCTGCCTGGCCCGCCGCCACTCGGGGGTTACGGGTACTGTCGCGGCACCCGGACTCGTACGCCGGAATCCTCTGCACCATCGACCCCGCCGCGGACGCCGTGGAGGTGTACGAGTCGCTGTTGGCGTTCGCGCCGCCTAGTCTGGATCTGCTGCTGCCGCACGCCAATTGGTCGGCGCCGCCGCCGGGCGCCGGCGGTCCCGCGCCCTACGGCCGATGGCTGGCCGTCGTCTTCGACCAGTGGTTCGATGCCGGCCGGATGCGTACGACCATTCGGCTGTTCACCGAGATCATCGGGCTGCTCATGGGAGTGGCCAGTGCCACCGAGGCGGTCGGGACCTCGCCCGTTGTGGCGGTTGTCGTCGACACCGACGGGGCGATCGAGCAGGTCGACTCCCTCAAGACCACGTACGCGGGCGCTCCCGTCACCGGGTTCGATGTCTTTCGGCACGCCTTCGACTTGGCGCTCGACCATCCCGGGATCGCCGCACGCCAGCTCGGGATCGCCGCGCTCTCACCGACGTGCCGGGGCTGTGAGCTTGTTGATGTGTGCGGGGGCGGGAATTACGCCCATCGCTTCCGGGCCGAGTCCGGATTCCTGAATCCGTCCGTCTACTGCCATGACCTCGAGCATCTGATCAGGCATATTGCCGGGCGGCTCAGCTCGGCCGTGGGGGACGCACGATTGCGGCAGGGCTGAGCCGCCGTCAGAATCCCCTTAGAGCCGGGGGACTTGGGGGCGGGGGATTGAACAAGGTGTTCATCAGCCACAGCACGCGCGGCGACTCCTATGCCACAGCGGTGCGCTTACAGGTCGTCCATGGGCTGCGTGAGCGCGGATACGACGTCCTGGTCGATGCCGACGGACTCCTGCCGGGGGAGAAATGGCATCCGCGGCTGTACGAGTGGCTGTTGGAATGCCGGGCCGCTGTCGTGTTGCTCAACAGGACGGCGCTCGCCTCGGGTTGGGTGCACCGGGAAGTCGACATCCTGATGTGGCGCCATCACTTCAACCAGTCGTTCTTCGTCCTTCCCGCGGCTGTCGGCGATGTGACCCCGGAGGACATGGACCGGGCCGGGTTCGAGGACCTGATGTCCCTTCAGCTCGTGCAGCGGGCCGGGGCGGGCGACGCCGAGAAGGAACCGCAGGATCCCGCCGAAGCCGCGGCGGTCATCGTACGGGCGTTTCCCCCACTTCCGTCCCTGCCAGAGGACGACGACCCCGTGCGGCGCTGGGCCGAGGACATCACCGCACAGTTGAGCCAGGTGCGTACGATGAGCCGGCTCGCGCGGATGGGGCGAGCCCTCGGGATGCACGACCGGCATCTGGCCGGAGCCCCGGTCACGGATGTCAGCTGTGGTTTCCTCGCCGCGCAGATGCTGCACACGCACAACGCTGTGGCACTGCGCAACGCCGTCGGGGAGATCGCCCGGCACATGGACAGCACGGCTCTCGACCAGCTCGTCCGTCTGCTGTTGCCGGTCTGGATCGACGCTACCTCCGCCCGGCACGTGCTGCCGGGCGGTGACGGCACCGGGCCCCGCACCGTCGTGCTCAGCGTGCGCAACCCGGACACCGGGGAGTACTACCTGGGCCGGGCCTTCTGCATGGACTACAGCCGCTATTGGCCCATCGTCGTCAGCGCTCCGCCCCCGGGCGAGGAGGACCCGGAGGAGGAGCTCCGGTACCGGTGCGAACGGACCATCAGGGCCCGGTTCGGGATGACCGACCGGGAAAGCCTGGCGAGTGCGCCGCAGTTGCCCGACTGCGACACCTACGTGGTGATCTTCGCCGAACACTGTTCCCTGGACGAGGCGGAGCGCGTCGTCGACTGGCTGCACGGACAGATTCCCTGGTTGCACATTCTTCTCATTCCGCGGGACGAGCTGACGGACGACGACCCCAGACCCGGGCGGCTCGCAGACGCCTCCTTGCTTGTGCCGCCGTTCGGGGCCGACGACGAGCGCATCGCGATCAGGGTCGCCTACGGGATGTTGAACGACTGGGGTCATGGCAGGGGCGGGGACGACGACAGGCCCGGGCGGCCCCGGGGAAGGGGATGAGCCCGATGACGGAGCACCGGAGCCCCGAGGAGTCGTTCCTCAGCCCCGACCGGGGGGACGGCGAGATCTATGTGATGTCCCCACGCATCGACGAGGCGGTGATGGTGGCCCTCGCCACCGGACGGCCGTTGCTCCTGCGTGGTCGGCCCGGGTCCGGGAAGTCCTCCCTGGCCCCATTCATCGCCCGACAGCGCGGCTGGCGGTACTACGACCACGTCATCACCTACGCCACCAGGTCCACCGAACTCCTGTGGCGCTACGACAGCGTTCGTCGGCTCGCCGACGCGCAGGCCCATCGGCAGGGGGCCGTCGGTCTCGACGACGCCTCGTACGTCGAACCCGGCGTGCTGTGGTGGGCGCTGGCGCCACAGTCCGCGGCACGGCGAGGGCGGTCGGCCGGAGAGGGGGCGCCCGGGTCCGAGTGCCTGGACCCGTCCGCCGAGGTTAACGCCGGGCGCAGTCCCGATCACGCCGTCGTGCTCATCGACGAGATAGACAAGGCCGATCCCGACGTACCCAACAGCCTTCTGGTGCCGCTCGGTTCGCATCGATTCACCGTCATGGAGACCGGCACCGAGGTGCGGCTGGAGCGGCCCACCGGAGAGGTCGACCCGCGCTTCTCCCGGCATCTCGTCGTCATCACGACCAACGACGAACGTGAACTTCCGCAGGCCTTCCTCCGGCGGTGCGTGGTGGAGACGCTGCCCGATCATGATGTGCCGAGCCTGGTCAGGATCGCCGAGGAGCACATGAAGACCTGGCACGGAAGTGCCGGTGACGGCGAACTGCGGCTGGCCGAGGCGCTCGCCGTGGAGCTGGGCAAAGTGCGGGAACAGGCCATGACCATCGGGCTGCGCGAACCCAGCACGGCCGAGTTCCTGGACGCGCTGCGCGCCTGCCTCACCCTCGGGATCACCCTCGGCAGCGAACGCTGGGAGTGGCTGAAGAACTGTGTCCTCATCAAGCGCCAGCAGATCGCGGGGGACGAGTGGTGAGGCCGGTGCCACGGGAGATCTGGCTCGGTGACGTGGTCCGCGCCGCCACAACCCTCGACGTCACGGACAGGAGCGGCTGGGAACGCGTGGCCGCCCTCCTCGGCCTTGGCCCGGGCACCGGGCCCACGCCTCCCGCCGAACCGTCGACGGACGTGACGGCCTTGCCGCAACCGGCTTCCGCCCCAGGACAGAGCGGCCCGGTCGGCGACGGAGATCCGCGGCCGTATGCCGAACCACCCGACGCCGCCCGGCCCGCCCGTGCCGACGAGGAGTCCACGCTGCTCGTCCCCGTCGGCCACCGGCCGCCGCGCCGCACCGGCTGGGCCGTCGACCCGCTGCCCGCTCCCCGGTCCGTCCCCCTGGCCGAAGTGGGCGCGGCCCCGCACCTGCCACTGCTCGCCCCCCGCTCGACCGCGGCCGTGCTCCACGCGGCCCTTGCCCGTGTCACGCCTGAAGGCGACCTCGACGTCGAACGGGCCGCCGACCATCTGGCCCGCGGACTGCCCCTCGCCGAGATTCCGCGCCGCCCCCTCCCCACCCTGCGCTACGGAGTGCAGATCCTCGCCGACATCTCCGCCTCCATGGAACCCTTCGCCCGGGATGTCGAGGACGCCATCGAACAGGTCCGAAGCCTCGTCGGCGTCGCCGGAACCAGGGTGCTGCGCTTCGCCGACTGCCCGTCCCGAGGTGTCGGCGCGGGCCCGCGCGGCACTTGGCGGCCCTACCAGCCGCCCCAGCACGGCACCCGGGTACTACTGCTGTCCGGCCTCGGCAGGATCGGCCCGGTGTTCGACCCGCACCGCAGCACCGAACACGAATGGCGGGAGATCCTGCTCCGGATCAGGCAGCACGGCTGCGACACCGTCGCCCTCGTGCCGCTTCCCGAACGTCTCTGGCCCGCTTGGTGGCAGTCCCGGTTACGGGTGGTCGCCTGGGACCGGGGAACCACTGTGGGGCGGGTTGTCGGAGGGCTCCAGGGAAGCGGCGCGGGTGGTCCCCCATGAGCCCCCCGGCCCGCCAGGGCCATGAACTCGCCGTTCTGCTCAGCGTCGCGAGCCGTATAGAGCCCGAACTGATGCGTGCGGTACGGATCACGGTGGCGCCGCTGCTCGATGTCTCGGCCGAGGTCGACCTGTGGTTCGGGAACCTTGTGGAGCGGCGCGGGTACGGCTATGTCTCGCTCCGCGGCGACCTGTTGCCGTCGCTGCGTGCCGAACTCGCCGACCGGCTTGCCGGTTCACCGACCGGGGCGCCCGTACACACCCTGTGGTCCGTGATCGAACGGCTGCACAAGCATCGTTCACCGGCGCTGTTCGCCGAGGAGTGGGCCACCTGGCTCGCGATCCGGGACGGTGCAGGCGCCGACCGGGCCATCGAACGGGCGCTGGAGCCCGCCCTGCGAGCCCTGGTCGAGCAGGGCCGGGACGGGGTGGCCCGCTGGTTCGCCGGTGCCTGGCCGCGGCTGCCCGAGCCGGTCCGCCGTACCACCACCGCCTGGCAGCTCGCCACGGTCACCAGTGCCCGGCTGTCCGGAGTGACCCTGCGTCCCGAGCTCCCGGAACGCCTCTCGGTGACCGATATCGGACTGATCGCGGCCCGGCTGCCTCGTGTCCCGCTCCGGGTACGCCGGTACGGGCCGGATCTGCTGCTCGGTGAACGGGCCGACGGCGTGGGCGGGTTCACCGTCGAGGTTCCGGACACCGACCCCAGAGTGCTGGACCTGCTCGACGACCCGCTGCCTCGAACCCTGCTGGTGAGGCGGGGCGCCACCGTCACCGAACGCGTCGGCTGGGGGCCCGTACAACTGCTCGCGGCCGACGGCGCCGTCTACGCCCTGCCCGCTCCCAGCCCCGTGCTCGAACAACCGGCGCGGAGGCGGAGGTCCGCCGAAGCCGACCGGCGGATCACCGTCGCCCACACCGGCGCCAGCCAGGCCTGGGGCACCTGGGTCGCCGATCAGGCGGAGGACGCCGGGTTCGGTGTGACGGCGGTGACGTGGCATCCGGACCCCGGGCGGGTGCTGTGGGACGAACTCGGTGAGCTGCTGCGCGGACCGGGGCGGACCCTGCTCGTGCTGGGGGACACCGACTGCCGGCTCGGCGGCCGGAGCGACGCCGAATGGAACGCGGCCCTGCCCGAAGCGGCCGCCGACTGGCCGGGACAACTGGCGGCAGTCCTCGTCGGCGCGGGTGAACGGCCCGCCGCCGTCGGGGCGTTGCCGCTGGCAGACCTGCGGGGAGTCGACCAACGCGAGGCCGTACGCCGCCTGTTCGACCTCCTCGGTACGCCGCTGACGGGGGCCGGCACCGGAAGCGGCGATCGCCGAACCGTCGATCCACGGTTCCCCGGCACCGCACCCGCCGTCTCCAACGCCCCGCATCGCAACCCCCGGTTCACCGGGCGCGAAACCCTTCTTGCCCGGATACGGCAGACCCTGCTCGCCCCCGGCCAGGAACCCGGTGCGGCCGACAGCCACCGCTGCGTGCTGCTCGGCCCGTCCGGCACGGGCAAGACGCAGACGGCCACCGAGTACGTCCACCGGTACGGCAACGAGTACGACGTCGTGTGGTGGATCAGCGCCGGCTTCCAGGGCACGGCCCGCGAACAACTCTCCGAACTCGCACCGAAGTTGGGCCTCACCGCGGGGCAGGGCATCGGCAACCGGATCCGCGCGGTCCAGGCGGCGCTGCGCATCGGACAGCCGTACCACCGCTGGCTCCTGGTGCTGGACCGCGCCGACGACATGACCGAGATCGAGGACCTGCTGCCGGAGGGCGTGGGGCACGTCCTCATCACCTCCAACAGCCGTGCCTGGGCCGACAACGACCGCGTCCACCGCATCGACGTACCCGCCTTCTCCCGCGCGGAGTCGATCGCGTACACGAGGAGTCGCGCCCCCCGGCTGAACCTCGCCGAAGCCGATCTGCTCGCGGAGGCTGTGCAGGACCTGCCTCTGCTGCTGTCCCACACAGCGGGCTGGCTGGACGCCCACCCCATGCCCGTCGCCGAGTACCTGGAGCGTGTCCACAACGGTCACCCCGCCAGGCTGGGGCAGCCGGGCGGGGGTGGGGCCGGCGATGCGGCCGGGTATCCGCAGGCGCTGGAGAGCAGTTGGTCGATCACGCTGGAGTCGCTTCAGCAACGCCATCCGGCGATTGTCGAACTGCTCGAACTCTTCACCTGCTTCTCGCCGGACTCCGTCCCCGTACGGCTGCTGCGGACGGAGTATCCGACCGGCCTGTCGCCGCGTATCGCGGCCCTGGCCGCCGACCGCCAGGCGTGGGACGGGGCGTTGCAGATGCTGGCGGAGACATCGGCGGTGCGACTGGTGTTCGGCGACGACGGGGTCGAGCGGGCCGAGGTGCACCATTTCTACCACTCCCTGCTGCGGGACGGCCTCAGCGAGGACGAGCGTGATCTGTTCTCGCAGGTCGCGTGCGGTGTGCTGGCGGCTGCCGATCCGGGCGACCCATTGGACACCCGGACCTGGTCACGCTATGCCGAGCTGATTCCACATCTGGAGATCTCCGGAGCATTGGACAGCGCCCGCGACGCGGTGTCCGGGCTGGTCCTGAACTGTGTCGAGTACCTGCGCGGCCGTGGTGAGGCACGCACAGGGCTGAGGTTGTGTGAACTGACCATCGCGCGGTGGCACAGCCGGATGCCACCGGACAGCAGCGAGATGCTCATCCTCACCCACCAGCACGCGAACATGCTCCGACGGATGGGGCGTTACCAGGAGGCGGAAGCGGTGGGGCGGACGGTCGTCGACCGGCTGTCGGAACGGCGGCAGGCTGAGGACTACGAACTGCTGCGCGCCAAAAACGGGTTGGGCGGAACCCTGGTGGCGTTGGGGGCGTATCGCGAGGCATCTGAGCTGTACGAGGACACCGTGCGTGTCGAGACGGCAGTGCACGGAGCCGAGGGCATCCGGAGCCGGCAGATTCGCTCCAACCTCGCCAACGTACTGGGCCTGCTCGGGCGTTACGACGACTCGTTGAAGTTGTACACCTCGATAGTCGCGCGGCTGCGGGAGGAGGTGGGCCGGAGACACTACCGATCGCTCTACAACGAACTGCGCTGCTGCTGGACGCTGCGCCTCCTAGGTCACTATGGGGAGGCTCTCGTCCGGCAACAGGCAAATCTGAGCGACTACCACCAACTCATGGGCCGTTACGGCGTCAACCCGATGGTCGCCGAACACAACGTGGCCCTGTGCCTGCGCCGCTCCGGCCAACTGCCGCAAGCGGAACGGAGCATGCGCGAGGTGGTGGACCTGGCCCGCCAGCTCTACGGCCCCCGCCACCCCCAAGCCCTCTTCGTCGCCGCCGACTACGCCTCCCTCCTCCGCGAGCAGCGCGACCTGGACCGCGCCTGGACCCTCGCGGACACCGTCGCCCGGGACTACGCGGACCTGCTCGGAGACGCCCACCCCTTCTCCGCGGGCACGGCAGGCAACGTAGGCCTCACCCTCTGGGAGTCCGGCGACCGGGACGAGGCGCTTCGTGTCGCCGAGCGTGCCCTGCGCGGGATGACCGCCGCGATGGGTGCCGACCACCCCTGGACGCTGGGCTGTTCGCTGAATGTCGCCGGAGCGCGCAGTCTCGTCGGGGACCCTGAGGGGGCCGCCGGATACAGCCGGGACTGTATGGAACGGTCGGCGCGGGTGGTGGGCAGCGCACATCCCCTGACCCTGATGTGCAAGGCGGCGCTGGCCGCCGACCTGCGCTCCCTCCGCCAGACCGACGCGGCCGACCGCCTGGAGCGGGAGACGCTCGGGCAGCTCGTCGAGGCGCTGGGGCCGGACAGCCCGTTCACCCTGGCCGTGCGCCAGGGTGAACGGCCCTACTGGGACTTCGAACCGCAGCCGGAGTGATCGCGGGCCCGAACTCCCGTCACCACTAAGGCTTCCGAGCCACCGCCCCATACATGGCGATGTCCTCGTCCCTGATCCCCTCGCCGCTCTCCGCGTCCGGGTGCCACTTGTGGACCTGGACGATGCCCGGCTCGACCAGCTCCAGGCCCTCGAAGAACTCCTCGGCCTCCGGGAACGTCCGCAGGCGCATCGGCATGTTGCGGGCCTTGTACTCGCGGGCGACCCGGCCCACTTCCTCCGGGGCGAACTCGGCGGTGCCGATGGACATCGCCAGGTAGCTGCCCGAGGGGAGGGGGTCGAGGAGGCGGCGGACGATGCCCACCGCGTCGTCCTCGTCCAGGACGAAGTGGACGATCGCGATCACCGTGAGCGCGACCGGCTTGGTCAGGTCGAGGGTCTCCCGGAAGTCCGGGGAGTCGAGGATGGCCTCCGGGTGCTGGAAGTCGGCCTCGATGTACGCCGTCCGGCCCTGCGGGGTGCTGGCCAGCAGGCCCTGGGAGAGGGTGAGGACGATCGGGTCGTTGTCGACGTACACCACCCGGGACTCGGGGGCCACCGACTGGGCGATCTCGTGCAGGTTGGGGGAGGTCGGGATGCCGGTGCCTATGTCGAGGAACTGGCGGATGCCCGCTTCCTTGGCCAGATAGGCCACCGCTCGGTTCATCCAGTCGCGGTTGGCCTTCATGTGGATCGGCAGGGCGGGCCACTCGTGCGACATGGCGTCGCCCGCTTCCTTGTCGGCGGGGTAGTAGTCCTTACCGCCGAGGATGTAGTCGTAGATCCGCGCGGAGTGTGCGTTCTCCGTGTCGATCCGGTCGGCCGGCCATCCGTTGTCGGGCACGCCGCCCCTCCCATTCACGTGGTGAGTCCGAGTCAAGTCTCAGTAGAAACAAGGCAGTTCAGTACTTCAGATCAGTACGTCAGATCAGTACATCAGTTCTGTTCGTCAGAGCAGGAAGTCTGCTGCACCCGCCTTCACACCGGCCAGGAAACTTGTCATCTCGTTCGGGGTGAAGACCAGGGCGGGGCTGTCGGGATCGGTCGACTGGCGGACGGCGACCCGGCCGTCGGCGAGCTTCATCACTTCGACGCAGGCGCCGCCCGCGTCGTCGCTCCACGGCTTGGACCAGCCCCGGGCGCCGAGTTCACGGGCGGGCATGCCGTTGCGTACGGAGTGGGTGTGTACGGGGTGGTGGGGGTGGGTGGGGTGGTGCATGTCAGAGCTCCTTGCGAATCGCACCGAGGATGGCCTCGGTCTTTCTGGCGGGCGCCGACTGCGCGCCCAACCGGTCCAGGGCCTCGCGATAGACGACGACGTCGTCGGCCTTGTCGAGATACACCGCGCCGACCAGACCGCTCAGATAGACGATGTCCGGCAACTCGGGTGCCCTGAAACGGAAGAGATGGAACGCTCCGGCCCGCATCGCGGGATGCGGGCCGTTGCCGAACGGCATGATCTGCAAGGTCACATGAGGCAGCGCGTTCATCGCGATCAGATGGTCGATCTGCGCGCGCATCACCTCCGGACCGCCGACCGGCCACCGCAGCACGGTCTCGTCCATCACGATCCACACCCGCGGTGGTGCCTCGCGGGTCAGTAGTTCCTGGCGCCGCAGGCGCAGTGCCACCCGGCGGTCCGTCGCCTCCGAAGAGGCGTGCGGATTGCCGGCCCCCAGCAGTGCACGCGCGTAGTCCGCCGTCTGGAACAGGCCCGGCACGAACTGCGATTCGTACGCACGGATCTGCAACGCCGCCTGTTCCAGGCTCAGATACGCCGCGAACCAGTCGGGCAGTACGTCCCGGTAGTTGTGCCACCAGCCGCGCTTGTTGGCCTCGCGGACCGACTTGAGGAACGTGTCGATCTCCTGCTGGTCCGTCACCCCGTACGTCTGCAGCAGTTTCTCGACGTCCGGCAGGCGGAGCCGGGCCACCTTGGCGGCTTCCATCCTGCGGATCGTGGAGTGGCTGACACCGATCGCCACACCCGCGTCCTCGTACGTGAGACCGGCGCGCGTCCGCAGCTCCTCCAGCTGTCTGCCGAGGATCATGCGCAGGACGGAAGGGGCGCCGCCCCAGTCGGTCTCCGCGGTCACGCCTACCCCCTCACGCCGGGCTCAGGGTCGCAGTCTGTCACGATCATCTTTCGACGGGAGCAGCATGCACCCCACAAATTGCAAATTTCAACTTGCTGGTTGCGAGCCGTTGTTGTCAGGTGTCACAGTGTTCGTACCTTCCCGGAAACGGTGAACGACGAGTCTGAATGGCCCTGTTGGGGGAGAAGGGGCTGCAACCTGCGCTTATTCGAGGCGGGTTGACCTACTCGTGGCTCGCATCGGGGTGGCGTCGCACCGGCCAGGGTGCGCAGGCAGACGAAAGGCGAACGGCGATGGCTCCGCCCTCCCTCCCCCAGCCACTCGGCCGACTGCCCAGGGACAGGCTTGCCGGCCCCTCCAAGTACTCTCCGCAACACTCTCCGCAGTCGGGCATGTTCGCTCTGCCCGCGACTCCCGCCTCCGTGGGGGCGGCCCGCCGGAAGGTGCGCGCACTGCTCGGCGCCTGGAGCGTCTGCGACGACACCGTCGACAACGCCCTCCTGGTGACCTCCGAACTCGTCACCAACGCCCTCACCCACACCGCCAGCGAGCGGATCGTGTGCCGGTTGCGCCTGTCCGCCGGGCGGCTGCACGTCGAGGTCGAGGACGAGAACCGCGGCGGGACCCTGCCGTCCCAGCGCATGCCCGGCCCCGACGAACAGTGCGGACGCGGACTCCTGCTGGTCGGCATCCTGAGCAGCGACTGGGGCGTCCGCGACGCCCCGTACGGCTCCGGGCGTATCGTCTGGGCCGAACTCCCCGACGAACACGCGGAGTTGACGGACACCACCGCACCGACGTCCACGCCGACGCCGCCGGTCGCGGTCGCGGCTTCCGGCGAGGCGCCGGCTCCTCCCGAGAGCGCGACCCCCGTGACCACCGAGCCCGCCGCTGCACCCGCCGCCCCCGCCACGCCCGACGTCCAGGCCCCGGTCAGACCCGCCCCCGTCTTACCCCCGACCCCACCCGCCGCCCACGCGGCACAGGTCGCCGCGCCGGCCCCCTGGCAGCCGCCGGCCCCGCACCGCACCCGGCCCGTCCCCCACTCGGCCGAAGGAACCGCCTCACATGGACCGTATGGACCGTATGGAACAACAGCGCCGCACCACTCCCCGTACTCCCGTTCCTGACCCGCGCCCCCACCTCACGCTCCCGCCGTTCCACGCACCTCCCGCGACAAAGCCCCGGCGTGAGCGCCTCGGCGTCCCTGACGGCCCCGGCGTAATCCGCTACGGTTCGCCGGTGGCGCCCCATAGGGGCGCGGGGAACTGCGCGCCCAGCCACGACGGCGCCGCAGCAAACCGACACCTCCCGGCGCTTCCAGCGGAGCGCCTAGGCTGCGACGCCGTCGGCACGCCCCGTGAGCACGGGCAGCGCATCATGGACAGCCTGCCCCGCGTCGGCTGTGTCTTCGCCGACGACCAGCGCTGGTGGTGGATCGTGCCGTCCGGCTCCCACCTCGGAGTCACCTGGCCCCCGAGCACGCGTTACGCGGTCGGTGTCCAGCTCGCCGACCCGTCCTGGACGCGTACCCGACCGGCGTCCCCGTCCGTCCGGCCCCGGCTGATCCACAGCCCCGAGGGCGACTCTCCGTACACCCCGCCGCTACCGCTGTACTTCCTCGCCTGCCGACTGGCCGGCAGCGTTCCCAGCTGGTCGCTCGGCCCCATCGGCTGATCCCGCCGACTCCCTTGCGAATCCCCTGAGGCGAAAGGCCTCGGGGGATCTTGACGGCGCGAATGTTACCGGTAACATCGATGCCGTCCCCGCACCGGCGCGAGGACGAGTTCAGCCGCGTTCTCGACCACAGGTGACGGGAGTCCACGTGACCGATCAACCGACGGCACGACCGACGGTCACCGAGCAACGAACCACCCCCATCGGATCAACCACCCCCGTCTTCAGCCCCGCCGCCGTGGTCGCCTCCTGCGTCGGCTTCGTGCTGATCGGGGCCCTCCAGGCCCTGTACGGTCCGGCCATCCCGGCCCTCCGCGACGAGTTCGGGCTCTCCCCGTCGGCCGCCGGTCTCGGGCTGAGCGCCCACTTCGTCGGTGGCGTCGCCGGGGTGCTGCTCTTCGACCGGCTGTACGTCCGGATCGGCAACCGGCGCATCCTCGGCAGCTCGTACGTCCTGATGGCCGCCGGTGCCGCGGGCTTCGCGCTGGCGCCGAACTGGCCCGTCGCGCTGGCCGCCGCCCTGCTCGCCGGGCTCGGCTTCGGCGGTATCGACTACGGCCTCAACCAGCTCTTCGCGATCGGCTTCGGCAAGCGTTCGACGGCGATGCTGAACATCCTCAACGCCCACTTCGGCATCGGCGCGATCCTCGGCCCGGCGCTGATCGGCGCGGTCGGCTCCGAGCACTATCCGGCCGTTTTCCTGGCCTTTTCGCTCGCCAATCTGCCCCTGCTGCTGTGCCTTCGGGGCGTACGGGAACACGTACCGCAGCCGGTCGCCACCCCCGAGTCCGGCGTCCCCGGCAAGCCGGTGCTCACCCGCAGCCTGGTCTCCGTACTCGGCGTCTTCGTCACCCTCTATGTCCTGCACGTCGGCATCGAGGCGGGCGTCGGCGGGTGGGAGCCGACGCACCTGGAGACGGTCGGGTACGGCGCCGGAGCCGCCGCCACGGCCACCTCCGTGTACTGGCTGATGATGACGATCGGCCGGTTCCTGGTCGCACCGCTCGCCCTGCGCCACTCCGCCCAGTCGATCATCACGGTGTCCTGCGCCGGTATGACCGTCTGCCTGCTGCTGGCCGCGATACCCGGACTTGCCCCCTACGCCTACGCGGGGGTCGGCCTCTTCATCGCGCCGATCTTCCCCACCGGGCTGCCCTGGCTGAACCGGGCCGCCCCACGCGCCCGGAGAGCCGGTGCCGTGGTCATCGCCGCGTCGATGGCCGGGGGAGTGGCCGCGGGCCCGGTGCTCGGCAAGGCCATCGAGTGGTCGGGCGTACGGGCCGTGCCGCTGCTGCTCAGCGGGGTCTCGGCGCTCTGTCTGGCCGCCACGATCTGGCTGATCCGGGCGACCCGCACCCACTGACCCCCTCGCTCACCGACCACCACCCTCCAGCGGACCGGCTGGAGTCCACGACCCGAAGGGAAGCCCCCGCATGCCCGCCCTGACAACGACGTCCGACGGTTTCCTGCTGCGCGGCGAGCCGTTCCGGATCATCTCCGGCGCGATGCACTACTTCCGCGTCCACCCCGACCAGTGGGCCGACCGGCTGCGCAAGGCCCGGCTGATGGGCCTCAACACCGTGGAGACGTACGTCCCCTGGAACCTCCACCAGCCCGAACCCGGCACCCTCGCCCTCGACGGCATCCTCGATCTGCCGCGCTATCTGCGGCTGGCCAAGGCGGAGGGGCTGCACGTCCTGCTGCGGCCCGGACCGTTCATCTGCGCGGAGTGGGACGGCGGCGGGCTGCCCTCCTGGCTCACCACCGACCCCGACATCCGGCTGCGCTCCAGCGACCCCCGTTTCACGGGTGCCATCGACCGTTATCTGGATCTGCTGCTGCCTCCGCTGCTGCCGTATCTCGCCGAGTCGGGCGGTCCCGTCATCGCCGTGCAGGTGGAGAACGAGTTCGGGGCCTACGGTGACGACGCCGCGTATCTCGAACACCTCGCGGAGGCCCTGCGCTCGCGCGGGATCGGGGAGTTGCTCTTCACCTGCGACCAGGCCAACCCCGAGCACCTGGCGGCCGGCAGTCTTCCCGGGGTACTCACCACGGGGACCTTCGGCAGCAGAGTCGACCGGTCACTCGATCAGTTGAGGGTGCATCAGCCCGAAGGGCCCCTGATGTGCTCGGAGTTCTGGATCGGCTGGTTCGACCACTGGGGCGAGGAGCACCACGTCAGGGACGCGGGCGATGCCGCCGCCGACCTGGACCGGCTGCTCTCGGCGGGCGCGTCCGTCAACATCTACATGTTCCACGGCGGCACCAACTTCGCCTTCACCAACGGCGCCAACCACGACCACGCCTACCAGCCCATGGTCACGTCCTACGACTACGACGCCGCCCTCACCGAGAACGGCGACCCCGGACCGAAGTACCACGCCTTCCGCGAGGTGATCGCCCGGCACGCGCCCGTCCCCGACGAGCCGGTTCCCGCGCCGAGCCGCAAACTCCCGCCCACGGTGGTGGAGTTGGGGCAGTGGGCGCCCTTGCTGCCCAATGTGGGGGTTCTTGCCAAGCCCGTACGTACCGAGGAACCGGCGACCATGGACGAGCTGGGGCTGCGCGCCGGGTACGTCCTGTACCGCACCACCGCTCCCCTCCCGGGCGACGGGCTGCTCCACTTCGCCGGCGGAGTGGGCGACCGGGCTCAGGTGTTCGTCGACGGCGCCCCCGTCGGCGTACTCGAACGCGAGCGGCACGACGAGACCCTGCCCGTCCGGATTCCCTTCGCCGGAGCGGCAGTCGACGTCCTCGTCGAGAACATGGGCGGGGTCAACTACGGGCCGCGCATCGGCTCGCCCAAGGGACTCCTCGGGGCGGTCACCTTCAACGGCACCTCCCTGCACGGCTGGGACAGCCACCCCCTCACCCTCGACGACCTCAGCGCCCTGCCCTTCGCGCCCTCCGACGCGACCCCGGCCACCCAACCCGCCTTCTACAAGGGCACGTTCGAGGTCGAGGCGCCCGCCGACACCTTCCTGTCGCTGCCCGGCTGGACCAAGGGCCAGGCCTGGATCAACAACTTCCACCTCGGCCGCTACTGGAACCGCGGTCCGCAGCGCACCCTCTACGTCCCCGCGCCCGTACTGCGCCCCGGCGCCAACGAGTTGGTGCTCCTTGAGCTGAACGCCACCACCTCCGCGCAGGCCCTGCTCACCGACACCCCCGACCTCGGACCGGTGAAACCGTGACCCATCACTCCCTCCGGATCCCGGCGCCCGCCGGACCTCCGCTCACCGGCCACCTCCCCTTCACGGACGCGCCGGGCGTCGCCGACCCGATCGCGGTGACCAGCCGCTGGTTCACCCGTGGCGGACGCCCCTGGTTCCCCGTCTCCGGCGAGTTCCACTACTCCCGCTACCCGGCCGGGGAGTGGGAGGAGGAGCTGCTGAAGATGAAGGCGGCCGGTGTCACGGCTGTCGCCAGCTATCTCATCTGGATCCACCACGAGGAGATCGAGGGCCGGATCCGCTTCGACGGCGACCGCGACCTGCGCCGCTTCGCCGAACTCTGCGCCCGCCACGGCCTGGATTTCATCCCGCGCATCGGGCCCTGGAGCCACGCCGAGGTACGCAACGGCGGCCTGCCCGACTGGCTGCTCACCCGCACCACCGAACCGCGCACCGACGACCCCGACTACCTGGGACCCGTACACGGCTGGTTCACTGCGATCGCCGAGCAGTTGAAGGGGCTCGACCGGGCGCACGGCGGCCCGATCGTCGCCATCCAGATCGAGAACGAGCTGTACGACCGGCCCGGCCACCTCCTCACCCTGAAGCGGATGGCGCAGGAGGCCGGACTGAGCGCCCCGCTCTGGACCTCGACCGCCTGGGGCGGAGTCCAACTCCCGCCCGACGAACTGCTTCCGCTGTACGGCGGCTACACCGAGACCTTCTGGACCGAGTGGGACGGCGGCTGGTCCGACACCTGCCGCAAGCACTTCTTCTTCACCCACCAGCGCGACGACGAGGGCATCGGCGCCGACCTGCGACCGACGACCGTGCGGGGCGGAGAACCGGCGCCGACCGACCGATTCCCGTGGGCCACCTGCGAGTTGGGCGGCGGGATGGCCGTGGCCTACCACCGCCGCCCGCGTGTCGACGCCGCCGACATCGGCGCGCTCGGGCTCACGAAGATCGGGTGCGGCTCGGTCTGGCAGGGCTACTACATGTTCCACGGCGGCACGAATCCCGTCGGCGAGCTGAGCACCCTCCAGGAGTCCCACGCCACCGACTACCCGAACGACCTGCCCGTACTGACGTATGACTTCCAGGCACCGCTCGGCGAGTACGGGCAGTACCGACCCTCGTACGACGGACTGCGCCTCCAGCACCTGCTGTTGGCGGACTTCGGCGACCGCATCGCACCCATGGAGTCCGTCCTGCCCGAGCGGCAGCCGGCCGGGCAGGACGACCGGGAGACGCTGCGATGGGCCGTGCGCAGTGACGGCGACTCCGGCTTCCTCTTCGTCAACAACCATCAGCCGCACGAGCCGTTGCCGGATCATCCGGACACGTCGTTCACGGTGGAGTTTCCTGATGCGCCCGAACTGACCGTGCCCAGTGCACCGGTGACGATCCCTCAAGGTGCCTATTTCTGCTGGCCGTTACGGCTCGACGTCGCCGGACTGCGGCTCGACTGGGCCACCGCCCAGCCCGTGTGCACGGTCGACGTCGGCGGACGTACCGTCCTGGTGCTGGCCGCCATGGACGGGGTGGACGTCGAACTGGCCCTGGACATCAGCACGTTGAGGTATGTGCACACACCCATGGGGAAGGTCGTGTCCGCCGACGGGCGCTTCCTCGTCACCGGGCTGCGGCCCGGCACCGACGCCCTCGTCGAGGTCGGCACGCCGGACGGCGGACAGGTCGGCCTGCTGGTGCTGGACGCGGCGACCGCCCGTACCGCCTACCGGGGTGTGGCTTGGGGCGCCGAGCGGCTGGTCCTGTGCGGCGCCGGCGGCGGGGTCGTCTTCGACGAACCGGCCGGAGAGGTGCGGGTGCACAGTGCGGCGGCGGAGACCTCGTTCGCCGTGCTGCCCGCACCCGAGCGGCCTCCCGGCGAGAACCTGGCCGTGACCTCCGACGGGGTGTTCACCCGCTACACGCTCCCCACGGGCGGCGACTCGGGCACCCTCGACGTCTCTCTCCTCCGGGCCGTCGGACCCGCCCCCGACACCGTCACCGGCGTACTGGACCGGGCCAGTACGCCCGCCGACAAGTACTTCGACACGTCCGCCGCCGAGTACCTCATCGACGTACCGGACCAACTCCCGCGCAGTGGAACGCTGTTGCGCATCCACTGGACCGGTGACGTGGGCCGCGCGTATGCCGGGGAGACGCTGGTCGCCGACCAGTTCTCCTCGGGGCGGGTCTGGGACATCTCCCTCGACCGGATCCCGGACGACGCACTGCGCACCGGCGGAGGGCTGCGCGTGAAGGTGCTGCCGTTCGCCGCCGACGCACCCGTGTACCTGCCGGTGCCCGTGCCGGCGGGGGAGGCCGGGATCTCGCGCGTCGAATGGGTCACCGTACGGACTCAGGTGATCACCGGGTAGGTCCCGGTCGGTGGTGAGCGTCGCCCGGCGGCCTATCCTGTGGGCCAGCCGGGCGGGGCACGACCGCCACCCACGGGACGAAGCCGAAGGATGCACCCCATGACCCGAAGTGCCGGTGGCGGCGCCGCTCCCAAGGGACGCAGCCGGCGCAACTTCGCGGGCACGCGGCCGGTGATGGACGACGTGGCGCGGCTGGCCGGTGTCTCCAAGCAGACCGTGTCGCGGGTGCTCAACGACAACCCGGCCGTGCGGGCGGAGACCCGGGAAGCCGTGCTGGAGGCGATGCGTTCGCTCGGGTACCGGCCGAGCCGCAGCGCGCGTTCGCTGGCCAGCGGGCGGACCCGGATGCTCGGGGTGATCTCCTTCGACGCGGCCCGCTACGGGCCCGCCTCCACGCTCACCGCGATCAACACCGCGGCCCAGGACGCGGGTTACCTGGTCAGCTCCATCGCCCTCGACACCGCCGACCGGGACACCGTCGTCCAGGCCGTGGACCGGCTGTCGGCGGAGGGCGCCGACGGGGTCATCGCCATCGCCCCGCAGCGGCGGGTGGGCAAGGCGCTCGCCGAGGCGCACCTCGACATCCCTCTCGTCGTGATGGACAACGCCCTCGGCGACGACACCCCCATGGTCACCGCCGACTCCCGGGGCGGAGCGCGCCTGGCCACCGAACACCTCCTTGACCTGGGCCACCGTACGGTCCGGCACATCGCCGGACCCACCGGCTGGACCTCCGCCGAACGCCGGGCCGCGAGCTGGCGCGAGACCCTGGAGAAGGCCGGGGCCGAGGTGCCCGAACCGCTCGTCGGCGACTGGAGCGCCGACTCCGGATACGAACTGGGCCGACGGCTCGCCCGCGATCCGGACGTCACCGCCGTCTTCGCCTCCAACGACCAGATGGCGCTCGGCGCGCTGCGCGCCTTCCACGAGGCCGGCCGCCGGGTCCCGGACGACGTCAGCGTCGTCGGCTACGACGACATCCCGGAAGCCGCCCATCTGCTGCCCCCGCTCACCACCATCCGCACCGACTTCCAGGAGATCGGCACCCGCTCGCTGCGGCTGCTCCTGGCGCGGATCGACGGTCAGGCGAACACGGGTACGACGGCAGGTGCGGAACCGGACACGGGCCTTGTCACCGTCATCCCGGCCCACCTCATCGTGCGGCGCAGCACGGGTCCCGTACGGGCCTAAACTGGGCGCGTGGTAACAGGTACGAGCAGCTCCGGTTCCGACGATCCGTCCGCCGAGGTGCTGGCGGAGGCCGCCGGGGCCTTCGGGTTGCTCGCCTCGCCCGCCCGGCTGCACATCGTGTGGGCGCTGGCCCAGGGCGAGAGCGATGTGACCGGGCTCGCCGAGCGGGTCGGCGGCGCGCTGCCCGCCGTGAGCCAGCACCTCACCAAGCTGAGACTCGCCGGGCTCGTCCGGTCCCGGCGCGAAGGGCGCCGGCAGGTGTACTTCGTCGACGACCCCGATGTCGTCACCGTCGTACGGCTGCTGGTCGGGCGGCTGACCGACCGGGCCGAGGACACGTCCGTACGGCACCTCCGTGGAGTCTGATCTTCGGACGCCGAGCCGCCTCGACGACTTCCCGCGTGGCCTGACGGACAGCGAGGCCGAGGCGCGGCTGGCGGTGGTCGGGGGGAATGTGGTCCCGGCCGCCCGTCAGATCCGGTGGCCCGTCCGGTTCGTACGGAGTCTGCGCGATCCGTTCACCGCCGTACTGCTCTGTCTCGGGCTCGTCTCGGCGGCTGTCACGGCCTGGGGGACGGCCTCGGTGATCCTGTCCCTGGTCGCGGTCAGCTGTGTGCTGCGTGCCTCGGGCGAACATCAGGCGGAACGTTTCCTCAAAGGGCTGCGCGAGCTGGTCGCCGGTACCGCGACCGTCCTGCGCCGCCCGGCTGCGGGCGGGCCGCCGCTCGCCCGGGAGGTCCCGGTCGCCGAACTCGTGCCGGGGGATGTGGTCCGGCTCGGTCCCGGCGACCTGGTCCCGGCGGACGTACGGCTGCTGCGCGCGACCGGGCTGACCGTGCACCAGGCGCCGCTCACGGGCGAGTCGGCGCCGGTGGCGAAGGGCGTACGGCCGGATGCGGCGGACCGGGGCGTGTTCGCGCGGCCCGAACTGTGCTTCCAGGGCAGTGCCGTCGTCTCCGGGAGCGCCACCGCCGTGGTGGTGGCCACGGGGGCGCGTACGCGGTTCGCGGGCGCGCACGGGGGAGCCGTGCGCCGCGACGGGAGTGCTCGGATCCGGCGGACTCCGGTGCGCTTCACGCGCCACTGTGTCCGCAATCGGCTCCGCCGCGGGGCGCGGCCAGCCGCAACAACGGTCTCGCAGCCTGAACACCGCACTTCCCGCGGGGCGCTCACCGCCTTCGACCGGTCTCTGCACGGGATCTCCTGGGTGCTGATCCGGTTCATGCTGCTCGCCCCGCCGCTCGTGCTGATGGCGAGTGCGGCGCTGCGCGGGCAGGGGCCCGAGACGCTGCCGTTCGCCGTCGCGGTGGCCGTCGGGCTGACGCCCGAGATGCTCCCGGTCGTCGTCAGCACCTGTCTGGCGCGCGGGGCCTCGGGGCTCGCCCGGGCACACGGGGTCGTGGTGAAAAGGCTGCCCGCGCTGCACGATCTGGGCGCGGTCGACGTCCTGTGCCTCGACAAGACCGGCACTCTCACCCGGGACCCCCCGGTTGTCGAACGCTCGTACGATGCCAGCGGCCGGGACGATCCGGAGGTTCTCGACTGGGCCGCCACGGCCGCCTGGTGGACCCTCCAACTCGCCGAACTCCCCACCCCGGACGCCCTCGACGAGGCGCTGCTCGCGGCGGCGGGACCGGTCGGGGAGCGGTACGACGGGGTGGCGGCGCTGCCCTTCGACCCGGTGCGGCGAGTGGCGACGGCGGTCGTACGGGGGCGGCTGGGGACCCACGTTCTCGTCGTCAAGGGCGCGGTCGCCGAGGTCGTCGGGCGGTGCGCTCTGGACCCCGTCGAGCGGGAACGGCTGCTCGCGCGCGCCGACCGGGAAGCGGCGAGCGGGCTGCGGCTGCTCGCCGTCGCCACCGCCGAGCGGCCCGCGCGCACCCGCGCCTGGACCCCGGCCGACGTACACGGCCTGACCTTCCGGGGTTTCGTCGCCCTGCGGGACGACCTCGCGCCTACGGCCGCCGAGGCCCTGCGCGACCTCACCGCACTGGGCGTAGGGGTGAAGGTCCTCACCGGCGACCATCCGGGCACGGCCGCCCGCGCCTGCCGTGACCTGGGCATCGATCCGGGGGTGGTGGCGGAGGGGGAGGGTACGGACGGCCTCGGGGACGCCGAACTGGCCGATCTGGTCCGGCGTACGACCGTCTTCGCGCGCTGCACTCCGGCCGACAAGGCCCGGATCGTCGCCGCGCTGCGGGCTGATGGTCATACCGTCGGCTTTCTCGGGGACGGGGTGAACGACGTGCCCGCGCTGGGTGCCGCCGACGTCGGGATCGCGCCGCGCACCGCCGTCGACGTGGCCCGTGAGCGCGCCGATGTCGTCCTCGGGGAGAAGGATCTCGCCGCCGTCGCCCACGCCGTCACGGCCGGGCGGCACAGCAGCGGCAACATCGCCACGTATCTGCGCGTCACGCTCTCCTCGAACCTCGGCAATGTGGTTGCGATGCTCGCCGCCGGGCTTCTGCTGTCCTTCCTGCCGATGCTTCCGGCGCAGGTCCTCGCGCAGAACCTGTGCTTCGACGCGGCCCAACTGGCGTACGCGTACGACCGTCCGGCGGCCGGTGTCCTGGCCCGGCCGACCGTGCTGCGTACCCGTGACTTCCTGCGCTTCCTCGGCGGCTTCGGCGCGCTCAACGCCGTCGCCGACCTCGCGACCTTCGCCGTGCTCGCCCTCGCGCTGCACGGGCCCGACGCCCTGGACGACCGGGCCGTCTTCCACTCGGCCTGGTTCACCGAGAACCTCCTCACCCAGGCCGTGGTGATGCTGCTCCTGCGCGGCGGTGGCGGGCGTCGGGGCGCGGGAGTCGTCGGGCGGGCGGCCGGTGCGCTCGCCGCCGTCGGGCTGCTGCTGCCGCTCTCACCGGTCGGGCACTCGCTGGGGCTGGTGGGGCTGCCGGGGCCGTACTACGCGGGTCTGGTGGTCGTGTTGGGGCTGTACGGGGGTGCCCTCGCCGTCGCTCGTCGGCGGCGAGGGGTCGGTCCGCCGTAGGTCCGGTTCAGCCGTAGCTGAGGTTGGAGCAGGGGTTGTCGTCCGCCGAACGGGCGCCCTCGGCGACGTCCTTCGGGACCGAGGTGGGCGTAGGCGAGGCCGTGGCGCCGCCCTGGTACGACTCACCGACGACCACGTTGATGCCGTTAACTGTCACCGGCTGGAGGGCGGCGCCGGGGAAGACGCGGGCCACCGTCTGGGCCTCGGACTTGTGGTCGGGGCCGTACTCGATGACCGTCGTCGCGTGGTCCTGGCTGCTCGCGGTCGCCGTGCCGGTGACCGTGAAACCGTCGGCGGTCAGCTCGGCGGCGGCCTTCGCGGCCAGGCCCGTGACGGTGGTGCCGTTGTAGACGGCGACGGCGATTCCCTTGCCGGACACGGGAGTCGGGGTGGCCTTGGGGCTCGCGCTCGGGGAGGCCTTCTTCTTGCCGCTCGCGTCCTTGCCGTCCAGGGTGCGGTCCGCCTTGAGCGCGGCCCAGAGGTCGCCGGCGTCCGGTTCGACGATCGCGACGCGCGAACCCTCGTACCGCCAGGGGATGGTGACGAACTTCGTGTTGTGCAGGTCGATGTCCTTCAGCGACATCGCGAAGGAGATCAGCTTGTCGGCGGAGCCCAGACCGGGGTCCACGGTCAGGGACTTGGTGGCCGCGTCGGCGAGGGGGAGGAGCTTGGTCGGGGTCAGACCCTTGTTCTTCACCTCCTTCATCAGGCTTGCCACGAAGGCCTGTTGGCGCTTGATACGGCCGATGTCGGAGCCGTCCCCGATGCCGTGCCGGATCCGGACGTAGTCCAGCGCCTTCTGGCCCGACACCTCCTGCTCGCCCTTGTCGAAGAGCAGCTTGCCGCGCGTGGGGAGCTTGGGTTTGAGATCCTGTTCGTACACCTTCTGGGGGAGGCACACCTTCACCCCGCCCACCACGTCGGTCAGCGCGGCGAAGCCCTTGAAGTCGACGATGACGGTGTGGTCGACGCGCAGACCGGTGATGCTCTCGACCGTGTTCTGCGTGCAGGCCGGGTTGCCCTTCTCGGTCTCGCCGACCGAGTAGGCCTCGTTGAACATGGTGTCCGGCTGGGCGGTCGTCCACTTGCCGTCGGGCAGTTTGCAGGGCGGGATGGTGACCAGGGTGTCGCGGGGGATGGAGACGGCGACGGCGTTCTTGTGGTCGGCGTATATGTGCAGCAGGAACGCGGTGTCGGAGCGGCCGATGTCGTTCACGTCGCCGCCGCCGAGCGCCGCGTTGCCGTCGTTGCGCGCGTCCGAGCCGATGACCAGGACGTTCTCGCCCTTGGACGAGCCCTCGGCGGGGCGGTCGTCCGAGATGCCGCCCGAGTCGAAGGTCTTGATGTCACCGTCCAGCTTCAGATAGATCCAGCCGGCGCCGGCCGCGACGAGCAGCAGGAACGAGAGGAAGATCCCCAGTGCCAGCCGTCCCCGCCGCCCCGACTTCCGCCGCCGGGTGCCCGCGGCGGACCGGTGTCGTGCTGGTACGGCCCGCCTGCTGGTGCTGGTGGTCATCGGCGCCCTTCTCACGTCTCACCTTGGTTGTACAGTTGCGCAAAGTGGCAACTGTTATGTGTGACGAAGGAAAGGGCTGTGAGGTTGTGCTCCGGAACGGACTGGAACCCTGGCATCTGCTGATCGTGGCGATCGTGTTCATCGTGATGTTCGGCTCGAAGAAGCTGCCGGACACAGCGCGTGCACTGGGCCGCTCGATGCGCATCCTCAAGAGCGAGGCGCAGGCCATGAAGGCGGACGGCACGGTGGGTGGGCCGGTGAACGGCTCGGCGGGGGAGGGGTCTTCGCAGGTGGGCGAGGGTGCTGCCCACCGTGCCCAGCCTGTCGTCGACCGCCGGGAGCCTGTCGCGGATCGGTAGGATCATCTGCGGGGCCGCTGGGTGGCAGGGGGTGCGTCAGGTACGTCCGCACGATTGTCCGGGACGTCGGGCACTCACTCAGGTTGGCTTCGCGATGCCCGCGCAGGTCATGCCTGCCGACTTGCTTTTCTGCTGGGGGTCCGGGGAAGCCCGCGCCGGCGCCGCTGGTGTTACAGCCCCCGGGAAGATGCGGCCCGATGCCCAACCCGGTACCACCGACGACTCCTTCGGCCCCGAACTCCGGCCGCTCACCGACGCGTTGGGGTTTCTGCCGGACGGCAACGGGGTGCACTACGACAGCGACGCGGGCCGCCGCCCGCTGGTCCACACGCTGGTTGCCGACGGCACCCTGCCCACCACGCACTGCACCGACGACGGGGTCGGCCTCGTCTGCCGAGGGACCGAACTCGTCGAGGCGGTCGCGGAGTTGCCGGGCAAGGGTGCCTATGTCGTCAGGTGTGAAGGGGAGTCGACGGTGGAGGAGCGCATCGAGCCGCGCAGGCTGCCCTCTCCGGTGTCGTCCTGACCGTCGTCCGTCGCCGGCGCCTTGGATTCCGTGGTCGTCCGAGCCGCCATGGCGGCCTTGTGCTCCCGCTTGGCCTTGCGCCGCTTGCGGCGACTGACCTTCGGTTCCTGGTCCGGGAGCCAGCCGAAGGCCATGCAACTGCCCACGGCGCCCAGGGTGAGGCCGATGAAGAAGCCGCCCAGGTTCGAGGTGAGCCACGTGCCCAGCGTCAGCAGGATGCCGACGATCGAGTAGAACAGGCGTTGTGCGGGGTTGAAGATGATCAGCAGACCGCACACGATCATCAGCGACGGCAGCAGATAGCCCGCCAGACCCTGCATACCGATGTGCAGGACGACCTTCAGCGACACCTTCATGGTGACCAGGATCTCCGCCCCGCCCAGGGTGAGCAGCACCCCGGCCAGGAACGGACGGTGGGCCCGCCATGCTCTGAAGGCGGGCCGCACCCCCTGCCGTATGTCGGCCGACATCAGCAACCCGACTCGCTGAAGCTGAGCTTCAGCCCGGGCAGCTTGAACACCGCGGCCGTGGTCGCGTAGTTGGTCTGCCGCAGGTTGGAGATGTGGACGGTGTCCGCCTGCTGGCTGAAGACACCGCGCGGCCCCTTGACGCCCGCCTTGGTGAGCGTGCTGGCGTCGTTGCCGATCTCGATGTTGTCGAACGACGCGTTGCCCGACAGCTCGGTCGAGTCGGTCGTCAGGTCCGTCGCGGTCACCGGAGTGCCGCTGCTGCCGGCCTTGATCAGCAGGTTGATGCCGCCGAGGTCGACGCTCTGGCACAGCTTGGTGAGCGACGCGCTCTTGATCGCGGAGGTGATGACCAGCACCTGACCGCCGGTGTCACCCTCGTTCGGGCTGTTCTCGATCATGTGGTCGAGGCCGCCGAACTGCTCGAAGCCGGTGCCGTTCAGCTCGGTCGCGGTGACCGTGAACGGCATGCCGGAGATGGCGAACTGGACGCCCAGGGCGCCCTCGGCGGTGAGTACCGCGAGCGTCGCGGCGATCAGGGTGGCCGGCACCGCCATGATGGCGGCGCGGCGTCCACGGACCCGCCCGCGTCGCTCGGCGCCCTTTCCGGCACCTTCGAAGAATTCGGACACGTTGGAGGATCCCGAGCCCCCGGAGCCACCGGAGGCGTTACCGCTCTCCGGCTGCTCGGGGTTGGATCCGGCGGACGACGAGACGTCCGAGGACGAGGCCATGGCTGCTCCCAAGTGCATAGTCATTGCGTCAATGCTGGTCGGGCTTCAGTGGCGTGTTGTCCTGGCGCGGACAGCAGCTGGGGTATCCGTCTCCTCGCAACTCCCGGCGATTGCAAGGGCTTTCACGGTTACGCACCAGTAGCCGCCGAGGAAGTTACCCGTGGTTACTTTGGAGGGTCAAGGGAGTTGTGAAAAAAGGGTGCGGATTATGCGTCACCTGTGGCTTCACGGAGTGATCGAGGGTCGTTCGGGGTGTCCAGAGGGGTCTCCGAGGGCCCGGAGGGGCGCGCGGAAACCCACGGGAAAGTTGGATCGGAAACATCAACTTCCGTTCTGCACCTTGACGTTGACGGTTCCTCAGGTTTAGAACTGCCGTGGTTTCCCCGGATCCGTGGCGCCGGATCCGCAGCGGTGCAAGCCGCTCTTCCCGGACTCAACGCTCATTCCGAAGTCCGCCTCCGAGGCACCGGCACGGCCGTTTCCCCCCTGGGCCGTCGCCGGGTCGCCCTGTCCCGCCCGGTCCGGCCAGGAAGCCTCCCTCCAAGCCTTCCTGCCGGTCACCGGCCGGTTGTCGTTGCCGGTCCGTCACGTACGGAGAAGGCGTCGCGGGCCGGCGACGGCTCCTTTCCCGCGCTCTCGGGTTCTTCCCATGCCCTTCAGGCATCGGCACGCGTTCCCACGCGTACTTCCGCATGTCCTGACCCCCCTAGACACCACCCCCCACCTCACCCCCAACACACCCCCCAACACCCCCAGTTCCAGAAAGAGGCACCCGCATCATGCGTACTCGCACCCGCTCCGCCCTGGCCCTCGCCGCCGCTGTCGCCGGCCTCTCCGTCGCCGCGGTCACCCCCGCGTCCGCCGCCGACACCGTGCTGACCGTCGGCAGCGCGGCCGGCGACGCCGTCGCCGTGGGCGACGTCCTCAGCGCCTCCCTCGCCTCCGGCACGACCGCCACGCTCTACTCCAGCGCGACCGGCACGAGCGGCGTCAGCTGCGCCGCGTCGACCTTCACCGCGAAGGTCGAGACCAACCCCGCAGCTTCGGGCACGGCCACCGAGTCGGTCACCGCCCACACCTTCGGTACTTGCACCAGCAACGTCCTCGGTGTGCTCGGAGTGACCAGCGTGACTGTCAACAACCTGCCCTACACCACCTCGGTGACCTCCGACGGCACGGTCACCGTCACCCCGGCCTCGGGCTCGACCATCCAGACGACCGTCGTGCTGAGCACCCTGCTGGGCAGCATCAACTGCGTCTACCAGGCGCCCAGCCTGACCGGTACGTCCAGCAACACCGACAACAGCATCAACTTCACCAGCCAGGCGTTCACCAAGTTCTCCGGTTCGTCGCTGTGCTTCAGCAGCGGCTACTTCACCGCCAAGTACGCCCCGGTGCAGGACGTGACGCAGGGCAACGCCACGGTCTTCGTCAACTGACGATCCGTCAATAAGTGGCTGGGTCGCCGGTGTTCACCGGCGGCGCAGTCGCAGGACGAGGGCGGCGACCACGGCGAGCAGTACGGCCGCGGCGCCGCCCGCGACCGCGTACCGCGGTCCGGTGCCGTCGGTGGTGGACGCCACCGGGGCGCCGGCCACGGTGCTTCCGGCCTGTGGGGCGGCGGAGTCGGCGGACTCCGCCGCCTCTTCCGTCTCCGCCGTCCTCGACGGTTCCTCGGCCGCATCGGGCGGCGTGGGGGACTGGGCGGGCTTGGTCTGCGCCGCAGTGCTCGCGGACGCGTCGGAGCTGCCGGCGCCGCCAGAGCTGCCCCCGTCACTCTTCGCTTTCGGGAACACCACGTCCGAGCACGAGTAGTACGTGTCCGGCGTACTGGAGTTCTGCCAGATCGTGTACAGGACATGGCGGCCGGTCCGGTCCGAGGGCAGCGTCATGCCGATGCGGTACGCGTCGCCCGTCATCGCGGGGTCCTTGACCTCGGCGAACGGCTTGTCCGGCAGGTCGGACCACTTCAGCGGCTCGGCCGGGTCGTACCCGGGCTTCGTCAGGAACATCTTGAACGTGCCGGTGTGCGGGATCGTCGAGCGGTACGTCATCGTCAGCCGCGCGCCCGGCGACAACGTGGTCGAGGGCCAGTCGGCGCGGGCGATGTCGAGCCCCCGGTAGTCGGACAGCCCGCCGCTGCACAGCTTGCCGTCGGGGATCACCGCGCGGTCCCGGCCGTTCACGTCCGCGACCCGCAGGTTGTCCCAGAAGGTGAAGGGCGCCCCGCCGTTCGCGGTGAGCGCCGCCCGGCAGGCCGCCGTACCGGCCGTGCTGCCGCCGTCGGGGGAGCAGGCGTAGGCACGGCTGACCGGTTTCGTCGGCGCACCGTGCGCCTGGGCGGGAGCCGCCGCCGACAACGTCAGCAACAGCGGTGCCGCGACGGCGGCGGTGCAGGAGAGTGCGGCGGCCGAGAGAGTACGGCGGTGGGCGGTCATCGGGATGTCTCCTCGACCGAGGGGGGAACGGGTCTGAACAGGTCTGCTGCGGGCCGGCCCGGGAACGGGTCCGCCTTCGGGCAGTACGGGAAGCGGGCAGACCGCGTTCAATCGCCACACGTACCGCCACACCCACCGTCGCTCGCCCGTCGCACACGCCGCCAATCCCCCGCAACTCGCCCAACCCGGTCAACTGGCCGTCGTCCAGGGGCGGTTTCCGGCGTTCGAGGGTGTGGAACCGGACGGATCGAGGGTTTCCCCTGTATCCGGATGACCTTCTCTTTGCCTACTGTTCCACCACAGCCGCCCCACAGGTAACCCCGGAACGGGCCGCTCGCGCTTGGCCGGCCGCCGCGCCGCTTTTCGACTGCACCCCCCGCCGCTTCGACGACGAAGCGAATCGACCGCCACTCCGCGCCGCCCTCCAGGCTGCCCGGTGTACGGCCACGAAAGGCAAGCCCTTGCGTACCTCACTCACCCGTGTCTCGGGGCGGAAGCTGATATCCGTCGCCGCGGTCTCCGCCGCGCTGGTCGCCGCCGCCACCACCTCGGTCGCCGTCGCCCAGGAGCCCGCCGCTCCCGCCGCCGCCCCGGAAGCCGCCGCACAGGCGGTCGCCGCCCCGGCCGAGCGACTCATCGTCGGCTACAAGGCCGGCGCCGCCGAGGCCAAGTCGAACCAGGCCGCCGACGCCGACGCCGTCGCCAAGGGCAAGGAGGCCGGGGAGACCCTGGACTTCCAGCGCCGCCTCGGCACCGGTGCCGCCCTCGTCGACCTGGGCGAGCAGCTCAGCAAGGCGGACGTCGCCGACGTCATCGCCGAGTACCAGGCCGACCCGCAGGTCGCCTACGTCGTACCGGACCGCCTCAACAAGCCGCAGGCCGACCCGAACGACACCGAGTACAGCAAGCAGTGGGACCTCTTCGAGACCACCGCGGGCATGCGCGTCCCGGGCGCCTGGACCACCGCGACCGGCACCGGCGTGACCGTCGCCGTCATCGACACCGGCTATGTCACCCACTCCGACCTGGCCGCCAACATCGTCGCGGGCTACGACTTCATCGCCGACACCGCCGTCTCGGTGGACGGCAACGGCCGTGACAGCAACCCGGCCGACCCGGGCGACTGGTACGCCACCGACGAGTGCGGCACCGGCACCGGCTCCAGCAACTCCTCGTGGCACGGCACCCATGTCGCGGGCACCATCGCCGCCGCCACGAACAACAGCAAGGGTGTCGCGGGCATCGCGTACAACGCGAAGATCTCCCCGCTGCGCGTCCTCGGCAAGTGCGGCGGCTACGACTCCGACATCATCGACGCCATCACCTGGGCCTCCGGCGGCACCGTCTCCGGAGTCCCGGCCAACGCCAACGTCGCCAAGGTCATCAACATGAGCCTGGGCGGCTCCGGTGCGTGCACCACGGCCACCCAGACGGCGATCACCAACGCCGTGGGCCGTGGCACCACGGTCGTCGTCGCGGCGGGCAACAGCAACGCCAACGCGGCCAACTACTCCCCGGCGAGCTGCGCCAACGTCATCTCGGTCGCCGCGCTGAGCCGTACGGGTGCCAAGGCCTCGTACTCCAACTACGGCTCCACCGTGGACATCGCGGCCCCCGGCGGCCAGACCAGCACCGGCACCGCCAACGGCATCCTGTCCACGCTGAACTCCGGCACGCAGGGCCCGTCCACCGAGTCGTACGCCTACTACCAGGGCACCAGCATGGCCGCCCCGCACATCGCGGGCCTCGCCGCGCTGATGAAGTCGGCGAACTCCTCGCTGACCCCGGCCCAGATCGAGTCGGCGATCAAGACCAACTCCCGTGCCCTGCCCGGCGCCTGCTCGGGCGGCTGCGGCGCCGGTCTGGCCGACGCGACCAAGACCGTGCAGGCCGTGAGCGGTACGACCTCGGGGACCACCTTCTCCTCCACCACCGCGGTCTCGATCCCGGACAACAGCTCTGCCGTCGAGTCCTCGATCGCCGTCAGCGGCCGCACCGGCAACGCCCCCTCGGCCCTCCAGGTCGGCGTCGACATCACCCACACCTACCGCGGTGACCTGGTCATCACGCTGGTGGCGCCCGACGGCACGACCTACCCGCTGAAGGCCTCCAGCACCTCGGACTCCGCCGACAACGTGAGCGCCACGTACACGGTGGACGCCTCCAGCGAGGTCGCCAACGGCACCTGGAAGCTCCGCGTCCAGGACGTGGCCGCCTCGGACACCGGCACGATCAACAGCTGGAAGCTCACCTTCTGAACCTCCGGGTCCTGTGGGTGAACCACCCGTTGGTGCAAGTGAACTGACGGTGTGACAGAAACGGGCGGGTCGGTAGGCGTGGATGGACGCCCACCGACCCGCCGCTGTATGTGGTCGGGTGCGCGACAGCGCCCCGAACAGGGGCGCGGGGAACTGCGCGACCAGCCCCCACCGGCCTGCGGTGAACCAACTGCCTATCCACCCGAGCTGAACGATGCCAGATGCTCCGCCGCCCACTCGCGGTACGAGCGCCCCGGCCGGCCGAGCAACTCGGCCACGTCCGGCTCCACTTGCCCCTTCGACCCGTCCCGCCCCCGCGCCGCACTCTCCACGAGGGCGTGGGCCACCGCCTCCGGGTAACGGGCGAGCAGCCCCCGCAGAACCTCGTCCTCCGTCAACTCGACGAACTTCAGGGGCCGTTGCAGCAACTCGCCCAGGATCTCCGTCTGTTCCACCGGGGTGACCCCAGCGGGCCCGGTCAGTGCATACGCCCGCCCGGCGTGCCCCTCCGGGTCCGAGAGCGCCCGTACCGCCACATCCGCGATGTCCCGCGGGTCGACGTTCGCGTTCCGCGAGGTGCCGTAGCGGCCCCGGACGACCCCCTCCTCCCGGACGGAGCGGGCCCAGCCCAGGCTGTTGGACATGAAGGCGCGCGGACGCAGCAAGGTCCACGCCAGGCCGGAGGCGCGCAGGAGCTCCTCGTTGCACCGCTGCCACCGTGTGATCAGGTCGGTGGCCCCGGGGTCGGTCACCGCCTGGGCCGACAGCTTCACCACCTGAGGTACCCCCGCCGCTCGGGAGGCCGCCACGAAGTTCTCGTCCTGGGCCGGCGCCAGCGGGTTCGCGGTGACGAGCAGAGCGGACCGTACGCCGGCCAGCGCCGCGCGCAGCCCGGCGGCGTCGTCGAAGTCCCCGCGCACCACCTCGATTCCGGGACCGGCGAGGGTGACGCGGTGCGGGTCGCGGGTGAGCAGGCGCAGCGGGCCGGTGCCCGCCAGGCGTTCGGCGACCAGCCGACCGACGGTGCCGGTGGGCCCCGTCAGCAGAATCACGGGACGGGGACCGGGACCGGGGCCGGGGAGAGGATGCGGACGCCGCGGTCGGCCCGGCTGTCCAGTCCGAGCAGGAGCCCCGGTACCGCGATGCCGGGCAGGATGTGGGACCACAGGACCGAGATACGGTGCGCGAGGTCCGCCCGGTCGGTCAGGGCCCGCGACATCAACTGGATGCCCGCGAAGCCCCCCACCAGCAGCTCCACCGTGTCCTGCGGCTTCACCGTGGGCAGCAACTCGCCCTGGGCGCCCGCCTGTTCCATCAGCACGATCAGCCGCTCCCCCCACTGCCGGAACGGTCCGGAGTGGTCGACCCCGGGGGGCGTCGCCTGGTCCACCGTCAGCCGCACGCTGCCTCGCAGCAGGGAGTCGGTCAGCAGCCGCTGCGCCACGACGAACGTCATGTCGATGATCTCCTGCAGTTTGCAGGGCTGTTCCGGGACCGTGCCGAACGGCACCTGCTCGTCGAGCACCGCCTGCGCGAGCGATTCCTTGGAAGGAAAGTGGAAATACAGGGCGCCCTTGGTGACCTCGGCCCGCTCGAGGACCATCGCGATGGTCGTGGAGGTGTAGCCGTGTTCGTCGAAAACCGCGCCCGCGGCTTCCAGGATCGCCCTGCGCGTCCTGATGGCGCGCTCCTGTTTCGCCATAAGAGCCCCTCCCTGGCGCCCAGTTGGCCGGTGTCCGTATTCGGTGCCGTGTTCAGTGCCGTGCTGGTGCGTGACGACGCGTGGTCAGGTGCGCCGGAACCGCCGATCATAGGGCCGGACCGACTGATCTCGTTGAAAACAAACCGGTCGCCTCGTACTCTAACGCTCACCGGAGCGGGCGCCTTTCCGTCTGCCACGCCATTCGGGGGACCGAGGGAGAGACATTGCTTCCAGTGCCGCAGTCTGCCGAAATCCCACTCATGACGGCGAGCGTTCCGCGCCAACTCGTGCACCGTGCGGCGATCGCGGAGACGTTCCCCACCGGCTGGTCCCGAACGGAGACCGACCGGTTCAGCGTCTCCGCGCAGTGGCCGCGAGTCCACTGTTTACACGTGTCGCCCGACCGGACGGCCTACGATCCGCTGCTCGTCGTGGAGACCGTGCGTCAGGCCGGAACCCTGCTCAACCACACCGAGTACCAGGTGCCCCTGGACCACCAGTTCGTGCTCCAGGAGTTCCGGATCACCACGTTCCCCGAGCACTTGGGCGTCGGGCCGGTCCCTGCCGAACCCATCGTCGACATCACCTTCTCCGACATCCGCCATCGAGGCAAGCGCCTGGTTTCGGCCCGTTACGCGGCCGACGTACTGCTGGACGATGAGCTGGTCGCGCATGCCGACGTCGCCTTCACCTGCACCAGCGGCGCCGTCTTCAGCAGGCTGCGCGGCGGTCGTACGGCGGCCGGCGTGACCGCGCTGCCCGTCCCGCCGGGGCTGCCGGCCGCCGACGTGGGCCGGGACTCGGCGGCGGACGTCGTCCTGGCGCTGCCCCAACAGGCCGATCGTGACTGGCAGTTGCGAGTTGATACCGGTCATGCTGTTTTCTTCGACCATCCTCTCGATCACATACCGGGCATGCTGCTCCTGGAGGCCGCCCGCCAGGCGGCGCTGGCGCGCACCGGCCCCGACGGTGGGGTGATACCCGTGTCCTTCGACACGACCTTCCATCAGTTCGCCGAGCTGGACCTGCCCACCTGGATAGAGTCGACGGATCAAGGTGACGGGGCCCTGAAGGTGGTGGGAACACAGGAGGGACACACGGTTTTCGAGTGTGTGGTGGGCACCGTGGAACGGTCGGCTATCTTGTACAGGCAGTAAGAAACAAACGGCATATCCCGTTTTTCTTCAGGGAGTTCGAGAGCGCCGGGACGGTGTGGGAAGGGGTGGGCGCCGATGGCGAGGCAGTTACGCGCCGAGCAGACCCGCGCGACGATCATCACGGCCGCGGCCGACCTGTTCGACCGCCATGGCTATGAGTCGACCAGCCTGAGCGACATAGTCGAGCACGCCCATGTCACCAAAGGCGCCCTCTACTTCCACTTCGCGGCGAAGGAGGATCTGGCCCACGCCATCCTGGAGATCCAGTCCAGGACCTCCCGGCGGATGGCCAGGGACATCGAGGGCCGCGGCTACTCCTCGCTCGAAGCGCTGATCCGCATCACCTTCGGAATCACCAGGATGGCCGTCGAGGGCCCGATCTCCCGGGCGGGCCTGCGTCTCGCCGCCGGCGATGTCGTCGTACGGCCGCCGCTGCGGCACCCGTTCCGCGAGTGGTCGGAGATCGCGTCCGGCAAACTCCTCGGCGCGGTCAAGGAGTCCGACGTCCACCCGGACGTCGACGTCGACGCGATGGCGCACTCCCTCGTCAGCTTCTTCGTCGGCAGCCGCGTGGTCAGCCGGGCGGTGGAGCCGGTGGCCCGCCAGCCCCGCCGCACGGCGGACATGTGGCGCCTCACCATTCGGGCGTTGGTGCCGACGCCGAGGCGGGCGCGGTATCTGAGCCTGGTGGCTCAACTGGAGCGGGAGATAAGGGTCGTGGCGTGAGACGGGCCGTGCGGCTACTGGGGAGGGGCTTGCGGTTGAGTGCCGGGTGACTGGTCGGTTGTGGCTGGTCGCGCCCCGCGGCGGAGCCGCAAATGTCACAGCCCCGCGCCCCTGAGGGAGTTCCGGGTGCCCGCACGGGTGGCGCGCAGCCCGGAGCCAGTTCCCGCGCCCCTGAGGGAGCTCCCCAGCCGCTCGGGCGCCGCGTTGCGGGGTTCCGGGCCGGGTGTTTCGTGGGCGGTAGCGTGAGGCTCATGCCTGCCTCCGACTCCGTGTCCCCGCCCGTGATCCTCTCCAACGAGCCGGGCTCGTTCCCCTGGAGCGTGCTGGCCGAACGGCATCCCGCGCTCATCCAGAAGGTGCGGGACGCCTTCCCGTACGGCCCCGAGCAGCACCGCGCGCTCGACGCGCTCCTCAAGAACTGCACCGAGGGCGCCGTCGAACCGCTCCCGGCCGGGGCCGAGGACCGGGAGCAGTGGGAGGAGTGGGGGACCCGGGAGTACGCGGGGCGGTCCTGGTTCGACGTGCCGTGGCTGTGGGCGGAGGGGTACTTCTACCGCCAACTCCTCGAAGTGGTCGGGTACTTCGGCGGAGACGGGGGAGCCGGCGCCTGGCGTGGGATCGACCCCTTCCGCCCTTTCAAGCTCGCCGAACTGGACGCCCCCGAGACCGACGAGGAACTGGCCGCGCTCGACGACCTGGTGGGCAGGCCCGAGGAGGAACAGGCGCGCGCCCTGCTCCACGGGTCGCTGTGGGGCAACCGGGCCGACCTCGGTTTCCGGCTCTCCGGCGCGGACGAGGGCGGGGAGGCGGCGGGGCTCGTCGCCGACGACAGCGAGTCCCTCTGGTCGCTGCTCCGGCCCACCCGACGCGCCGCCGGCACGGTGTGCCTGGTCGCGGACAACGCGGGCCGCGAACTCGTCCCCGATCTGCTGCTCCTGGACCACCTGCTGACCCGGGGCTACGCCGAACGCGCTGTCCTGCACGTGAAACCGCACCCGTTCTTCGTCTCCGACGCGACCACCGCCGACGTCGTCGACGCCCTGCGTCGGCTGACCCGCGCCCCGGGGGAGGCCGCCGCGTACGGCCACCGCCTCTGGTCCGCGATGGCCGACGGCCGCCTCGCGGTACGCGCCCACCCCTTCTCCTGCGCCCCGCTCCCGTACGCGGCGATGCCCGACGACCTGCGCGAGGACTTCGCCTCGGCCACGGTCACCGTGATGAAGGGCGACCTGAACTACCGCCGTCTGGTCGGTGACCGACTCCGGCCCCCGACCACGCCGTTCGCTGACGTCACCGCGTACTTCCCCGGCCCCGTGGCCGCCCTGCGCACCCTGAAGTCGGACGTGATCGTCGGCCTCGACGCCCGTACCGAGACCGCGCTCGTGGCCGCCGAGGGGCAGCGCTGGCGGACGAGCGGTACGCGTGCGGTGGTCCAGGTGGCTCGTTGACCTGTGGTGATCATGTCAAATCTTTGATAGGCATGCGCCCATGGCGTTACGTCCATTGCGCTCGGAAACTCCGGGAAGCTCGGGAAGTTTCGGAAGAGGAAAACTCGCGGCGGTGCTGGCCGCCCTGACTCTCGCCGTCGCGGCCTGTGGCGGCGACGGCTCGGACTCGTCCTCCTCGGACGGCGGCAAGGAACGGATCGATGTCGCCGCCCTGCCGCTGATCGACTGCGTCGCGCTCTACATCGCGCGCGACCGCGGTCTGTTCGAGAAGGAGGGCCTCGACGTCCGTATCACGCAGGTCCAGCAGAGCCTCCAGGCGCTGCCCGCGCTGGCGAAGGGCCAGGTCGACGTGGTCGCGAGCGCGAACTACGTCACCTACTTCCAGGCCCATGAGAAGGGCACCCTCGACATCCGTATCGTCGCCGAGTCGATCAGAGCCGCGCCGCACATGATGGACGTCCTGGTGTCGAAGGACTCGGACATCAAGACCGTCGCCGACCTCAAGGGCCGCAAGGTCGCCGTCAACGTCCTGAACAACGTCCAGTCGCTGACCTTCAACGAGATCCTGGAGAAGGCGGGCGTCGGGCTTCCCGAATACCGGCAGGTCCCCTTCCCGCAGATGGGTGCCGCGCTGGAGAAGGGGCAGGTCGACGCCATCCACGTGGTCGAGCCCTTCGACAGCGTCATCCAGGACGAACTGAAGGCAAGGGTGCTCATCGACGGCTCGTCCCCGCCCGTCGAGACGATCCCCCTCAGCGGCTACGTCACCACCAACCAGTACGCCACCGAGAACCCGGAGACCCTCGCCGCCTTCCAACGGGCCATCAAAGCCGCCGCGCAGATCGCCGGCGAGGACCCGTCGGCCGTACGCGCAGTGGTGCCGACGTACACGAAGGTGACGACGGACCAGGCGAAATCCATCGACCTGCCGGTCTTCCCACCGGTCATGGACGCCACACAGATCGCCCGGCTGACCGAACTGATGCAGAAACAAGGGCTGTTGAAGAAGGCGATCGATCCGGCGACGCTGTTGGTGCGGTGAAACGGGTACGAGAACGGGCACAGGCACGGGAGTTGGGCCGGGGTCGGGTACGCGTACGGCACGAGCCGGTGCTCGGTGTTCTCGGTGTGCTCCTCGCCTTCGGGGTGTGCGAGGCGGTGAGCAGGGCCGGGATCGTACGGCGCAGCTATCTGCCGCCGGCGTCCGAAGTCCTCGCCCGGGCCGTGGAGTTGGCGGGCGACCGGGCCTTTCTGGACGGGCTCGGAGCGACCCTGCGCGCATGGGCCCTGGGACTGGGCCTGGCCTGCGCGATAGCGATCCCGCTGGGGCTGCTGCTCGGGAGCGTGCCGGTCGTCGACGCCGCCGTACGCGCGATCGTCGAGTTCCTGCGCCCGATGCCGTCCGTCGCCCTGATCCCCCTGGTCTCCCTGCTGCTCGGCTCGGGCACCGAGACCAAGGTCGTACTGATCACCTACGCCTCGGTCTGGCCGATCCTCTTCAACACCGTCTACGGACTCGGCGAGACCGACCCCCTCGCCAAGGACACCCTGCGCGCCTTCGGCTTCGGCCGCCTCTCCGTGCTGCTCCACGTCGAACTCCCCGGCACGGCACCCTTCATCGCGGCCGGTATCCGCATCTCGGCCGCGATCGCCCTCATCCTCGCCGTCGCCACGGAGATCCTCGCCGGCTTCGGCGAGGGCCTCGGCATCTTCATCGCCCAGGCGGGCACGGCGACCGACGGCACCCGGGACGTCCTAGCCGGGGTGGTGTGGGCCGGAACCCTGGGCCTGGTCATCGACGGGGTGCTCGTGCGGTGCGAACGCAGAGCGTTTCCTTGGACACCGGAACACCGGCCGCGCGAGCGCCAAGCACGCCCTGCGTCCGCTCCCGTGCGAGGCGAGCGGTCCGCCGCCGACGTCTCCGACCACGAGGTCCACCCATGAGCGGCCGCCCCGGGCCCACGGCCGACCAGCCACCACGCGCGGACACCACCAAGAAGACCGGGACCGCCGGGACCGGTGCCCCCTCCACCACCGCCCCCACCCCCATCGCCTCCCATGCCGCCCGTGTGGGCTCCCTCGCCCGAGGCGCCCTGCTCCGCTGGCTCGTGCTCGCCCTCGCCGTGGGCGTCTGGCAGCTCGCCGCCCGTGCGCACGGCAGCGTCTACTTCCCTCCTCCCGGCCGTATCGCACGCCACGCCTACGATCTGTGGTTCTCCGGCCCCGTCAGCCATCTCTTCCTCACCGATGCCGCCGTCGACAACATCCTGCCCAGCCTCGGCCGGATGGCCACCGGGTTCGCGCTCGCCGCCGTCGCCGGGGTGGCACTGGGTATCGCGGTCGGGCGGTCGCGCCGGGCGCACGCCCTGTGCAACCCGGTCCTCCAGTTCGCGCGCGCCGTCCCGCCCCCGGCCCTCGTACCCGTCTTCGTCGTCGTGCTCGACTTCGGTACGCAGATGCAGATCGCGTCGATCGTCTTCAGTGCCGTATGGCCCGTGCTGATCAACACGGCGGACGGGGCGCGCAATGTCGACCCGCTGCGGCTCGAAGTGGCCACCGTGCTGCGTCTGACCGCGTTCGAACGGCTCTGGCTGCTGCTTCTGCCCTCCGCGCTGCCGCGCATCTTCGCCGGGCTTCGGCTGAGCCTCTCGCTCTCCCTCATCCTCATGGTGTTCTCGGAGCTGCTGCCGGGCACCGCCAACGGCATCGGCTTCACCCTCACCGACGCCCAGTCGCGCTCCGACCTGCTGACCGTATGGGCCGCCCTGGTCCTGCTCGGCGCCCTCGGATACCTCCTCAACACCGGCCTGCTGGCGGTCGAGAAGCGGCTGCTCGGCAGCAAGCGAACCACATGACCCCAGCCCCTCAGGACAGGTGACCGATCCGGATGCTCACCCTCGACTCCCTCGGCCAGCACTACGGCGACCACAGCGTCCTGCGGGACATCAGCCTCACCGTGCCCGACGGCCAACTCCTGTGCGTCGTCGGCCCGTCCGGCTGCGGCAAGTCCACGCTGCTGCGCACCATCGCCGGGCTGCTGCCCGCCCACGAGGGCACGGTCGCCGTCGACGACACGCCCGTCTCCGGTGTGCCCGACCGGCTCGCCGTCGTGTTCCAGGACTACGGGCGCTCCCTGTTCCCCTGGCTCACCGTGCGCGAGAACGTCGCGCTGCCGCTGCGCCGCCGTGGTCTCGGCCGGGCCGAACGACGCGGTGAGGCGGAACGGATCCTGGAGCGCGTGGGTCTGGCCGGTGCCGCCCGCCGCCACCCCTGGCAGCTCTCCGGCGGTATGCAGCAGCGTGTCGCCATCGCCCGCGCGCTCGTCTGCCGTCCCTCTCTGCTCCTCATGGACGAGCCCTTCGGCTCCTTGGACGCCCAGACCAGGGAGGATCTCGAAGACCTGCTCCTCGAGGTGCACCGCACGGACGGCGCGACCATCGTCTTCGTCACCCACGACATCGACGAGAGCGTGTACGTCGGCGACCGCGTCGTCGTCCTGTCGCCGGGCCCCGGCTCCCGCGTCCTCCTCGACCTCCCGGTCGGGCTCCCCAACCCGCGCGACCAGATCGGGACGCGGGGGCTGCCCGAGTTCGTGGCGCTGAGGGCGCAGGTCGGACGGGCGGTGCGCTCGGGGGCGGGTGAGGTCTCGTAGGACTCGCAGGAAATCTCGTAGTGCTCGCATGTCGAGTGAACTCACAGCGCCCGTCCGGAATCCCGGAATCGGTCCTGATTCACGCGATGGTGTGATCATGTCCCACTCCGTGGATGGCACGTCCGGGGTAGGGGTAGGGCCCCGCCCATGACACAGCCGTTCGTACTCCCGCACTTCTACATGCCGTATCCCGCGCGCCTGAATCCGCATCTCGACGAGGCGCGTGCCCATTCGACCGTCTGGGCACGGGAGATGGGAATGCTGGAGGGCTCAGGCGTCTGGGAGCAGTCCGACCTCGACGCGCACGACTACGGGTTGCTGTGCGCGTACACGCACCCCGACTGCGACGGGCCCGACCTCTCGCTCATCACCGACTGGTACGTGTGGGTCTTCTTCTTCGACGACCACTTCCTGGAGGTCTTCAAACGCAGCCAGGACCGGGACGGCGGCAAGGCCTATCTCGACCGGCTGCCCCTTTTCATGCCGCTCGACCTCTCGACTCCCGTACCGGAGCCGCAGAATCCGGTGGAGGCGGGCCTCGCCGACCTCTGGGCACGCACGGTTCCGTCGATGTCCGTGGACTGGCGCAGGCGGTTCTCCGTCGCCACCGAGCATCTGCTGAACGAGTCGATGTGGGAACTGTCCAACATGAACGAGGGGCGGATCGCCAACCCCGTCGAGTACATCGAGATGCGCCGCAAGGTCGGCGGCGCGCCCTGGTCGGCGGGGCTCGTTGAGTACGCGACCGCCGAAGTGCCCGCGTCCGTCGCGGAGTCGAGGCCGCTCAGGGTGTTGATGGAGACCTTCTCGGACGGCGTTCACCTGCGCAACGACCTGTTCTCCTACCAGCGGGAGGTCGAGGACGAGGGCGAGCTGAGCAACGGCGTACTCGTCCTGGAGACGTTCTTCGGGTGCACGACCCAGGAGGCCGCCGACACCGTCAACGACATCCTCACCTCACGGCTGCACCAGTTCGAGCACACCGCGTTCACCGAAGTGCCCGGCCTGGCCCTGGAGAAGGGCCTCGCACCGGACCAGGTCGCTGCGGTGGCCGCGTACACGCGCGGGCTGCAGGACTGGCAGTCCGGCGGCCACGAGTGGCATCTGCGCTCCAGCCGGTACATGAACGAAGGGGCCCTGGAGGAGTCGCGGCCGTTCGGGGTCGGCGCCTTCGGTACGTCCGCGACCAACATCGGCGCACTGCTGGCCTCGGCCGGCGCCGAACGCCTGCGTGCCTACACGCATGTGCCCTACCAGAAGGTCGGCCCGTCCCAACTGCCGGATTTCTACATGCCGTTCCGCCTCACTCTCTGCCCGCATCTGGACGGCGCCCGGTACCGCCTCACCGACTGGATGCACAGCATGGGCATGCTCCAGGAGGGCGTCTGGGACGAGGACAAGCTCGCCGCCGCCGACCTGCCGCTGTGCGCGGCCGGCATCCACCCGGACGCGACGGCCGACGCCCTCGACCTCAGTTCCGCCTGGCTGTCCTGGGGCACCTACGGCGACGACTACTACCCCCTCGTCTTCGGCCACCGCCGCGACCTGGCCGCGGCCCGCCTGTGCACCGAGCGGCTCTCCGCCTGCATGCCCATCGAGGGCGACGGGTTCCCGGTGCCGGTCAACGGCATGGAGCGCGGGCTCATCGACCTGTGGCGGCGTACGACGGTCGCGATGACCCCCGACCAGCGGCGCACGTTCCGTGCCGCGGTGGACGTCATGACCGAGAGCTGGGTGTGGGAACTGTCCAACATGACCCAGAACCGCATCCCCGACCCGATCGACTACCTGGAGATGCGCCGCGCCACCTTCGGCTCGGACCTCACCATGAGCCTGTGCCGCATCGGCCACGGCCGGACGGTCCCGCCGGAGGTCTACCGCAGCGGCCCCGTCCAGTCGCTGGAGAAGGCGGCCTCCGACTACGCGATGCTCATCAACGACGTCTTCTCGTACCAGAAGGAGATCCAGTACGAAGGCGAGATCCACAACGGCATCCTCGTTGTCCAGAACTTCTTCGACTGCGACTACCCGACCGCGCTCGGCATCATCCACGATCTGATGACCCAGCGCATGCAGCAGTTCGAGCATGTCGCCGCCCATGAATTCCCGGTCCTGTACGAGGACTTCAAACTCACGGACGAGGCACGCGCGATCATGGACGGCTATGTGGACGAGCTGCGGAACTGGCTGTCCGGCATCCTGCACTGGCACCAGCAGGTACCCCGCTACAAGTCGGACTACCTGGCCCGCAGGTCGCACGGCTTCCTGCCGGACCGCAGCAGCTCGGCACTGGCGGTCGGCTGACGGCTCCCGCCCACCAGTACGTACGCGCCCGTCCTGCGTCAGCCGAGGTCGCGCACCCGCTCCGCCGTCTCCTCGGCGAGCTCCCGTACGCCCGTGGCGGCGTTCCCCGAGAGCTCGCCGAGTATCGCGTCGGAGGAGGCCAGCAGGGCGCGGGCCTCCTGAGGGAGGTCCGCGTCGGCCAGCGCGCGGGTGAGGGCGTAGTGCTCCTCAGCGATGTAACGGCCGAGGTTCACCCCGTGCCAGAGCCGCAGGGAGGAATCCCGGGGGTCGGTGAGGATGGCGCGCAGGGCCGCCAACGTGGCCGTGGCCTGCGGCAGTTGCCCCAGCTCCCGTTCCAGGCGAGCCTGTGTCAGCCGGGCCGACACCCGGGCCCAGGCCGTGTCCGGGAGGCCGGCGAGCAGCCGCTGGGCCCGCAAGGCCTGGAACCGGTCGCCCAGTTCCTGGAACTCGTGGCTCAGGCCACGCAGCGGGGAGGTGTCCAGAGCCTCCGGTGCACCGACGGGTTGCCCGAGTCGATGCTGATACAGCCCCAGATCGATCTCGTCCAGCAGGCGGATCAGCGTGACCCGGGCCAGTTCGGTCATGCCCTGGTCGCGGGCCAGCTCCGTCCAGGTGAACACCGGCTCGTCCGCCGGGTCCGTGCCGAACATCAAGGCGTCCGTCTCCAGTGCCCACTGCCGCAGTTCGGCACCCGGGGCCCCGGACCCCGGCAGCTCGCCCAGACCGCACGCCGTGTCGAAGTCCGTGTCCCGGACCTCGTGCAGCAGCGGCAGATCCTCGGCCAGTCCGTGCAGGCCCACGAGGACGGCTCCGAGGCGCAGTTCGTCCGTCATCGACGACTCCGCCTCGTACCGCACCAGATGCCGCAGCAGGCCCAGATCGCCGTCCGCGCGGTCGAACTGCGCGGCCCGCAGGGCGAGTCGGCGGCGCAGCGGATCCCGGGCCACCTCATCCCACACCACCGGGCCGTCGGCCGCCCGCAGCACGGCCAGGTCGGCCCGGCCACGGGCGAGCACCGGCTCCCACAGGGGCGGGCGCGGATGCCGGTCGAGCAGTTCGTACGCCCCGCCCTCCTCCGCGTTGAGCAGCAGGAAGTCGGGCTCGGTGCGCAGCAGGGCCTTGTGCAGCATGCCGATCAGCTCTACGGGGGAGCGCTCGGGCAGCCCCAGGGCGCCGCGCAGTTCGGCGCGTTCGGCGTCGATGTCGAAGTCCTCGCGCATCTCCTGCTCGGTCTCCGCCATGCGCGCGAGGATCTTCTCCGTACCGTCGGCGGGCGACAGATCCAGGTAGTCGTGCCAGCCGGGCAGACCGATCACTGTCTCCAGCGCCTCGTCGGCACTGGAGCCGATGATCCCGGCCGAGCCCTCCGAGCCGGCGTACAGCACCGATCCGTCCGCGCACACGAAGAACGTGCCTCCCGTGCCGTCGCCGGCCACCGGGGTCAGCTCTCCGCCCGAGGCGAGGCGGACCTCCTCCCCGTGGTCGGCGCGGTCGAGGTCGAAGTCGAAGGGGAACGCGGCCAGTTCGGCGGCGGAACGGCTCTGTCGCAGCAGCCGCAGGGCGTGATCGGTCATGCCGCAGAACGTAACAGCCCCCACTGACAACGGGAATATCGCCGTCCATTACCAGTTTCCGAACCTTCTCGTACGGAATCACGCATTCAGGGAACTTCGGCAATTCCCGAGGAGTCTTATGAGGTGAGTGGAACGGAATGACAGACCATCAGAACACGGGGGTGTTCGACCTTGACCGACATCATTGAGAGGCCTACAGAAAGCATTACGGGAGAACAGGAGCCCGCGCCCGGGGAGTTGACGCCGTACGTGGCGCCGCTGCCCGTCCCTCCGGTCCTGCGGCCCGCGTCCGAGGACGTGCTGAAGGAGACCGAGATCGCCCTGCGCCCGGCCTGGGTGCGCCTGCACCCGCAGCTGCCGCCGACCCTGATGTGGGGGTACGAGGGACAGGTGCCCGGCCCGACCATCGAGGTGCGCCGCGGGCAGCGCGTCCGGATCGCCTGGACCAACCGCATTCCCGCGGACGGCGAATACCCGGTCACCGCCGTGGAGGTCCCGGTCCGCGCACCGGGGACCCCGCCCGCGACGACCGAACCGGGCCGCGAGGGCGTCGAGCCCAACAAGGACGTGGCGGCCCTGCCCGCCTGGTCGGTGACCCATCTGCACGGCGCCCAGACGGGCGGCGGCAACGACGGCTGGGCGGACAACGCCGTGGGCTTCGGCGACGCCCAGCTCTCCGAGTATCCGAACGACCACCAGGCGGTCCAGTGGTGGTACCACGACCACGCCATGAACATCACCCGATGGAACGTGCTGGCGGGCCTCTACGGCACCTACCTCGTCCGTGACGACGAGGAGGACGCCCTCCATCTCCCCTGCGGGGAGCGGGAGATACCGCTGCTGCTCGCCGACCGGAACCTGGACACGGACGAGGACGGCCGCCTCAACGGACGTCTGCTGCACAAGACCGTCGTCGTGCAGCAGGAGAACCCGGAGACGGGCAAGCCGGTCTCCATCCCGTTCACCGGCCCGTACACCACGGTCAACGGCCGTATCTGGCCGTACGCCGACGTGGACGCCGCCTGGTACCGCTTCCGGCTGGTCAACGCGTCCAACGCGCGCATCTACAACCTCGTCCTGGTCGACGAGGACAACAACCCGGTCCCGGGCGTCGTCCACCAGATCGGCAGCGACGGCGGACTGCTGCCGCGCCCGGTCCCCGTCGACTTCGACGGAGCGCTGCCCACACTGACCGCCGCCCCGGCCGAGCGTTTCGACCTGCTCGTCGACTTCAGGGGGCTCGCCGGGCGGAAGCTGCGCCTGGTCAACAAGGGTCGCGCTCAGGCGCCGGGCGTGCCCGACCCGGCGAGCGACGTGCGCTACCCGGAGGTCATGGAGTTCCGGGTGCGCGAGGAGTGCGTGAACGACGGCTTCGAACTGCCCGAGGTGCTCTCCGGCTCCTTCCGCCGCCTCACGCACGACATCGAGCACGGGCACCGGCTGATCGTCCTCACCCCGCCCGCCACCAAGGGCGGCGGCGGACATCCGGAGATCTGGGAGATGACCGAGGTCGCCGACCCGACCGGCATCCAGTTCCCCGCCGAGGGCGTCATCCAGGTGACCGGCCAGGACGGAACGACCAAGACGTACCGGCGTACGGCACGGACGTTCAACGACGGCCTCGGCTTCACCATCGCCGAGGGCAGTCACGAACAGTGGAGCTTCCTCAACCTCGCTCCGATCGTCCACCCGATGCACATCCACCTGGCCGACTTCCAGCTCCTGGGCCGGGACGCGTACAACGTCTCGGGCTTCGACCCGGCGGTCGGCGGCACCCGGAGTCCGATCGCCTTCGACGCGGCCACACAGATACCGCTGGCGCCCAACGAGCGCGGCTACAAGGACGTCTTCCGGGTGCCGGGGAACCAGATCCTGCGCGTCATGGGGAAGTTCGACGGCGCGTACGGCCGGTTCATGTACCACTGCCACCTCCTCGAACACGAGGACATGGGCATGATGCGGCCCTTCGTGGTGATGCCCAAGGAGGTGCTCGAGTTCGACCACGGGGCGGGACACGGCGGCCACGACGGTCACACGGCCTGAGGGGTCCGGGCGGACGCCTATGGCTGCCCATTTCTGACCCTGTGTCAGTCTCACTCGTTCGTGGCTCGTTGTGCGCCGGTGCGCAGGGTAGAGCACCTGCCGGAGGCGATCCATGGAACAGACCGCACTGCGTCCCAAGCCCATGCCCGGTCAGGAACCGGCCGGCGGCACCACAACCCGTCCGGCCCGACGCCCGCACGCCGCGCCCCGGCGCGGCCGACGGCTGACGACCCTGCTGTTCGGCCTGTTCGTCGGGGCCGTCCTGGTCCTCGCGGGCGTCGGGCTCGGCACGCTCGGCGCCACGGTGATCGGCATGAGCAAGCTCGCGGACCTGCAGCGTCACGCGGGACAGGACGGGCAGGCAGGGCAACAGGGTCAGGGGCCTGACTCGGCGGGCGCGCGAAGTGGTGCGCC
>NZ_JBSFDA010000033.1:0-78101 GCF_053593675.1 Streptomyces sp. NPDC002156
GCCCTCGCCGCACTTCACGCACACCCCCAACGGGCTGAAATGCCCGGGCCGGTGCTGAAGTGCGGTGGGGGTGGGTGGGCGGGAAATCACGCTCGTAGCGGGTTCGTGCGGGTCGCCGCCAGCAGGTACCAGGCCGTTGCGCCCACGTGGCGGTACGGGTAGTAGCCGAAGCCGAATCCGGTGTCGAGGGGGCTGGTTGCCGAGACGACGCCGGCGCGTTCGGGGAGGGGGCGGGTGCCGATGGTCTGGGTGGTGCCGAGGAGTTCCTGGGCCCGTTCGATGGAGGCGATCAGGCGGTGGGCGCGGGCCTCGTCGCCGTGGCCGGCGCGGTCGCGGAGAGCTAGGGCGAGGTGCGCGGTCCCCTCGAACCAGACGCCGTTGCGGTTCGGCTTGGGCTGGAACTCGGCGATGGGCGCGTCCTCGTTCGCCAGCAGGCTCGCGGAGCTGAAGGTGACTCCCTCGTACGACTGGCCTGCGGGGACTGTGCTGTTGGTGCGGTCGGAGCGGTCCAGGACGGCCAGTTCGGTGGCGGCCCAGTCCAATGAGCGGGAGTAACGGCTGTGCTGTGCGCGGGAGTTGAGGGCGAGGTGGGTCCAGGTCTGGGTGTCCTCGGGGATCGGGGACTTGTTGACGGTCACACCGTCGTTGGTGCCCGTGTAGAAGAAGCCGCCTGCTCCTGATCCGGTGGTGGGTTGCCACATCTTCTCTACGAACGCCCTTGCCCTCGCCCGCCGTTGCCGCCACACCGGGTCGCCGGTGAGCAGCGCGAGCCGTCCGAAGAGGCATACCAGGTCGGTGTTGTGCTCGGTCGAGCTGAAGGGGAGTTTCTGGTTGGCGCCGTCGACGCCGAACTTGTAGCCGCCGAGGGGCTGGTCGGTACTGGCGTTCGCCTCGATCCAGGTGCCGATCCGTACGGCGCCGTCGAGGAAGCGGCGCGCACCGGTCCGGCGGGCGAGGGCGCTCAGCGCGATACCGGCCCAGGCCATGTCGCCAACTGCCGTGCCGGTGAAGCCGAACTGGGTGCCGACGTTGGCGGTGCCGTCGGCGCGTACGAAGCCGTCGGGCTGGGCGACGCCGTCGAAGAAGACGTACGGGCCGACGTTGTAGGCCTGGCGGAGCCTGCCGTCGTCGTACGCCGGGTCGTGGGCCTGGGCGTAGAGGAGGGCGTCTCCGAGGGCGACGGCTCGGGCCCGCCCCGACTCCGTGCGTACGGCGAGGTGGGCGAGGATCGCGAGGGCGTTGTCGTAGGTGAACGCCGTGCTGAACAGGCCCGCCTGGTCGGTGTAGCTCTGGGTGAGGCGGAGGTCGCCGTGGTCGGGGTAGGCGTCCATGGCGGCGGCGAGGAAGGTGTGGGCCCGGCGCTGGGCGGAGGAGGTTGAGGAGGTTCCGGTGGATCCCGACGCCCCCTTGGAGGAGGGGGTGTTGACGGCCGCGTAGGCGGTTCCGGAGGCCGCCGCGGTGAGGGCCGCGGCGCCGAGGAGCGTACGGCGGCTGAGCGCCGGGCGCGGTGTGCCTTCTCGGTCGGACCTGGCGTTCATGGGTCTCCTCTGCTGGCCTGAGAGCGCTCTCATGAACGCGCGGGCTCATTCTGCTGGTGCGCCCGGGGCGGGTCAACGCCCTTGGGACGGACGTCTGTTGGACCGTCCGCGAACACCGAGAAACCCCGGGCCAGGAGGGTGACCCGGGGTTTCGGCAGTAGGGGCGCGGTCGGCCGGTCAGTGCATGGACGAGGCGTTGCGCAGTCGCGCGAACGACGTGTCCAGGCCCCGCTTCATGATCCGCGCCAGGGGTGCTTCGACGAACTTGTGGACGAACCAGCTCAGCACCAGGAAGCCGACGATCACGGAGACGACCAGGAGGCGGGCGTCCATGGTGTCGCGCAGGCGGTTGATGATCGTCGTACCGACGAGGTAGTGCATCAGATAGAACGGGTACGTCAGCGCACCGGCCGTGACCAGCCATTTCCAGCGGATGCGGTCGGTGTAGCCGAGCGCGATGGCGACCATGAGGAGCAGGAACAGCGTGAAGATCAGCACGCTGGCGCGCCAGCTGGAGACCCGTTCGATCGTGTCGATGCGATGGCCTATCTCCAGTTGGCCCATCATCCAGCACATGGCGAGGATGCCCCAGAGCAGCAGGTCCTGGCCGAAGCGGTGCATGAGGTAGAGGGCGAGGCCGGCGATGAAGTACCAGGAGCCCTCCGGGTTGATGATCAGCGTCGCCGGGTGGAAGCCGGCGGCGGGCGCGATCATCGAGGCGGCGCCCCAGAGGCAGCAGAAGACGACGACCTTCCGGTACGTCAGCCCGGTCGCGACGACGGCCATGAAGAGCAGGTAGAAGCGCAGCTCCGACCAGAGGGTCCAGTACACGCCGTCGACGTTCGGGGCGCGCGAACCGGACTGCAGCATCGTGAAGTTGAGCAGTATCTCGCGTGCCCGGTGGCGTTCCCACACGCCGGGCACGGCGACCAGGAAGGCCGAGGTGAAGATGATGGCGAACCAGTACGCGGGGTAGAGCCGGATCACGCGGGAGGTGAAGAACTGGCGCGGGGTACGCCCCCAGCACGACATGCAGATGACGAACCCGCTGATCACGAAGAAGATCTCGACGCCGAGCCAGCCGTACGCGGAGAACCGGAACCAGGTCGGCATGATGTCGGACACCGCCCGGCCCCAGATCGCGTTGTCCGGCTGGTTGACCCTCCAGGTCCCGGCGTAGTGATGCAGGGCCACGACGAGGGCGGCGAGCAGACGGAGCCCGTCGATGGCGTAGAGCCGACGGTCGCCGCGCCCCGGGAGGGCGGCGTGCTTCGCCGTCGTCCGGGTGGGCTTCTTCGTCGCCCCTGCGGACCCCGCAGGCCCCGGCGCATGCTCGGTAGTGGCCAGCGGGAGGGGCTGCCTCGGAGACGGGATCACCTTCTGCATCCCGGCCGTGACCCGCCCACGCATCGGCGGCCCACTGTCCGCACCCTGCATCGACACCTGATTTTCCCCCATCGGAAAGCTCGCCCGCACCGACCGTCTGCGCCCCTGGAACGGCGTCAGCGGCCGACAGCGGAACGGCGAGCGCTTGCCCATCGAGAGTCACGGCAAACCCGCGAACACCGTAGAACCTCATGGTTCACGCAAAGAGACTTCTGAGGCAGATCAAGGGTTGTAGAGCGAAAGGGATCAGATTTCGACGGGATACGGAGGGTTCTGTTCCTGTTCGTGTTGCGGTCGGGGCGACACGCTGGCGACTGGCGTCCTACGGTTCGCCTTGTCCGTCGGCGGGTTCGTCGACGGGGTCATCGACGGGGTCATCGAACGGTTCGTCGCTCCAGCGGAACCAGGCCTGGTCACCCTCGATGTGCAGGAGGAACTCCGCAACCGGCCCCGACGGCGACACCAGAGTCAGGGCACGGGCGATCCGGTCGAACGCGTCGTCGAACCGCTCGTGCTCCTCCGTCTCGACCAGCGCGAGCAGCTCGACGAACCAGGGCTCGACCTCGGCGAACGCCGACTCGGGGGCGAAGCGGCCACTGAGCCAGGGGAAGTCGGCGTCGTCGATCAGGATCTCGCCGAGGAGTTGCCGATCCCGCTCCAGGCGCCAGACCTGTCCTTCAAAACCCATCCCGGCCCCCCTCCAAGGTCCTGACCGCAGCCTAGATCCTGGCGTCACCATTCCTCGCCGAGGGCCTGGAGTACGTAGAGGCGTACGGGGTCGTCGTGCGGTGTCCGGTTCAGGGGGCGGGGTGGAGTGTGTGCGGGTTGCTGCCAGCAGGGTTCCTCGGGGAGGAGCGGGGACGTTCGGTCCTTGGGTGGGATGTGCTGCGTACGTCGGTGCCAGCGGCGCCAGCGGGCGTGGTGGGGGCTGGGGAGGGTCCAGACGTACGGGTCCGGGGTGCGGGGTGGCTGGGTGGGTGTGGGTGTGGGGGCTGGTGGGCGGGACCGCCCTACGACCGCGTCGCCCTCACACACTCGTCCCCGGCGGACCCGGCCTGCCCGACCGGCGCGCTGCGGTCGTACGGGTCGATCTCCGGGCCGGTTTCGGTCGTCTGGTCGTCCGTGTCGAAGGGCGGGGTGAAGTAGCCCGTGGGGGCGCCGCAGCCGCCGTTGGTCACGTCGTATTTGTACGAGACGATCGAGAACGTGCCCGGCTCGGTGATCACCTTGTCCGGGTCGTCCCAGCTCAGGACCAGCTCGCGCCGGACTATCGTGCGCACGACCTCGTCGCCGCCCCCGTCCGCGCGGGTGACCGGGTAGACGAAGGTGATGTCGGCGGTCACCTGGAGCGCGTCGCGCTCGCCCTCCCGGTAGGTGAGCCGGCCCCAGGTCTTCACGACGTCGCCGACCAGGTGGGTGTGGGACGACTGGAAGCGGCTGAAGAGGAAGAGGGGGTCGTTCTTCTCGCTCGGGGTTCGGAAAGAGGTCCTCAGGAAGTCCTGGACGTCCTTCTGATGCGGGTTGATCAGTGCGATCGCCTTCTCGGGGCGCTCGCCTCGCAGCACCGCGCGGTCCAGGCCGGACGCGACGAGGAAGTCCCGGCTGCGGGCGAGGGCCCGCTCGACCTCGGCCGCGCTCATCCAGCCGACCGCCCCTGCCTTCGGCACGGTGATCCCCGCCGCTCCGCTCGCCCAGCTCGCCGCCGGCGAACCGCGGAACGGCTCGTCCAGGGTGGGGCGTTGGGCCGCCACCTCCGCGGGTGCCTCGGTCGGGCTCGCGGTCTCGGGCGACGGCGGCGGGGAGGCAGAGTCGTCGCCGGCGAACAGGTCCACTATCCGTCCCGGCGCGAGCGCCACCACGAGCAGCATCAACGAAGCCAGCAGTCCGACCACGTACCAGCCCGTGCGCCGCTTGGGCCGCGCGGGCGTGTAGCTGCGCCAGCCCTCCGGGCCGGGGCCGGGCTCCTCACGCAGCCGCTTCGCCACGTCGCGGGCCCGCGCCGACGGCTCCTTGGGCGAGTCGGCGGTACCCGCCACCGACTCGCGCAGAAACCGGTCCCACTCCTCGTCGGACCTGGACGAGCCGTCCGGCTCCTTACCCGCGCCCATCCCCATCCCCATCCCCCTGGCAAATCAGTAGACCGCGGCCCGCTCCCCCGGGACGCGTCCGCATGATGGCACAGAGCACTGACAGCGAGGCCGGCTGGGCGGACGGACCGTGTGGGCGCGCCACCTTCTCTCAAGTCGCCGCACCGCAGCCGCATCAGAGATGCGATACACACGCGACGCCTCAACATGCGAGCCCACCAGTCCCACGCCCTACTCCTCCGGCTCCCATGCCCGGAGCAGGTCGAACAGGGCTGCGTCTCCGTCGATCCGCAAGACGTCCGGCGGGATGCGGTCGTACACGAAGAGGACCAGCTCACTGGCCGTGCCGTGGACGGAGACGCCCGGCGCGTCCGGAGTCTCGGCGGCAGTGGCGACGCGTGCGCCGGTGCCGTCGAGCGTGAGGCGCCAGGAGCGGCCCTCGGTGGCGTGGAAGTCGAAAGCGGTGGGCTTGTGCGGCCAGGCGCTCGTTGTGGCGACGCAGGTGGAGAGGAACTCCTCGACACCATCGAGGGCCACCTCGGCCGGCAGCGGCTGCGGGGGATCCGCGGTGACCTGGGCGTCGTACGTGTGCACCGTCATCTGCTGGAGCTGGTGCCGGGCTACGGCGCCACAGGTCTTCGGCGACTGCGACGCGCCCCACCACGTCCAGCAACCTCGATCCGGGCCCGCCTCCCGCAGTGCGTCCAGCAGTTCCCGCGTCGACTCGGCCAGCCAGGCCGACAGGGCCTCGTGCTCCCGAGGGGCGGCCGGGGCGTTCTCCGGTTCGGACTTGGCCGTCGCGGCAGGCCCTGCGGCGACGGTGGCGGCCCAGGCGCGGCGCCCCTCGCCGATGTGCTGCGCCAGATCGAACAGCGTCCACTCGGGGCAGGTCGGCACCTGCACGTCGAGGCTGGGCGCGGAGGCGACCGCCGTACGGAACGCGGTCGACCGTTCGTCGATCAGCCGCAGCAGATCGGGGAAGTCCAGAGTCGTTTCCACTCCGGCTGTCTATCACCATGATCCAACAATCAGGCAGCGATTTTCGAAGCGCGCCGCTGCGCCCCGGTGCGGGCAGGCCGAGGTCGAGGGGGGTGGCCGTGGCCTCGATGCCGTGCGCCGTGGTGAGTTCGGCGGCCGGTTCGTCGAGCCGCCCCCGGCGCCGGGCCACCAGGACCACGTGTGAACCACGCGCCGCGATCCCGCACCGCCCGGGGCTCCCTTCCCTCCGGGCCGGTCACCTCCAGGAGCCCCTGGGCCGGCTCCGGAGCCCGCTCCACCAAATCCGTCGCTACGGCGAAGGCTCCCCCGGCGCCCCCGGCTCCCGGCTCCCGGCTCCCGGCTCCCGGCTCCCGGCTCCCGGCTCCCGCAACCGCAACCGCAACCGCAACCGCAACCGCAACCGGAGCATGCCTCCGTAACTCCGCATGCGCTCGCCCCCGACTCGTGGTCGGATGCTTGGGTGGACCGGCAGCGGGCCGGCGACGAGGGCGCGGGCAACGGTGAGCGCGAGGCCACCGGCGTGGGGCCGCCGGAGGGCGCTCAGGGCTTCCCGCACGCCTGGTCCGCGCAGGTGCGCGAGTTGCTCGGGCAGCTTCTCGACGGGACGCCCGCGGCGATCGCCGTCCTCGACACCCAGCTGCGCTTCCGGTACGTCAACGCCACCCTGGCCGACATGAACGGCGTACCGGCCGAGGACCACATCGGGCGTACCGTCGCCGAGGTCGTCCCGGGGGTCGATCCCCGCGAGGACGTGCTGCGGGCCGTGATCGCGGACGGCATCCCGCGCGAGACGATCTCCAGCGGGCACACCCAGGCCGACTCCCCGCTGGAACGCCGCTACTGGCACGGCGCCTACCACCGGCTGCGGCAGGACGGCCGGACCCTGGGGCTCGTCGGCATCGTGCTGGAGATCTCGGCCGCCCGGCAGGAGCAGCGGGAGCTGGAGCGGGCCCGCGAGCGCCTGGCCCTGCTCGACGAGGCCGCCACCCGCGTCGGCACCACCCTGGACATGGACACCACCTGCCAGGAGCTGGCCGAGTTCCTGGTGGCGAAGCTCGCCGACGCCGCCACCGTGAAGATCCTCCCCGAGCACGGCACCAGCCGGGCGCCCCGCGACGGCTCGCTGCGGCTGCGCCGGGCCGCGCTGGCTGCCGTACCCGAGCTGGAGACGGTCATGCGGCCGCTGGGCCGGCCCGGCGAGTACGTCGACCACAAGCCCGGCTCGTCCCTCGTCCGCTGTCTGGAGACCGGACGTCCGGTGATCGACAACCTGATGGACGAGGAGGAGATGAGCCGCTCGGCGCCCCACACCGGGAACGTCGCCGCCTATCTGGCCGCCGGTATCCACTCCGCCCTGATCGTGCCGCTGACCGCACGCGGCCAGCAGGTGGGCACCGTCACCATGGTCCGCGCGGGCGACTCGCCCCTGTTCGGCGAGACCGACGCCGTGATCGCCCAGGACCTGGCAGGCCGGGCCGCGATCAGCCTCGACAACGCCCGCCGCTACACCACCGAGCACAACTCCGTCGTCCAGCTCCAGCGCGCCCTGCTGGCCGAGCCGGGCCGGCCGCACCCGGACGTCGACGTCGCCTACCGCTACCGGCCCGCCGGACGCGGTGTCCTCGTCGGCGGGGACTGGTACGAGACGGTCGCCCTCGACGACGGACGCACCCTGCTCGCCCTGGGCGACGTGATGGGCCACGGTCTGGAGGCCGCCGTCGCGATGAGCCGCTACCAGGCCATGCTTCGCGTGGTCGCCGCCCGCGAACCCGGCCCCGACCGCATCCTGCTCGAACTCGACCACCTCCTGCACACCACCGCCGCCGACCGCCCCGCGACCTGCGTGATCGCCATCGCCGACCCCGGCAAGGGCATCTGCACCTACGCCAGCGCCGGACACCTCCCGCCCGTCGTCTTCCGCCCCGACGGCCGCGCCACCCTCCTCCCCGTCCCGCCCGGCCCGCCCCTGGGCACCGGCCACAGCCGGTACGTCTCCTTCACCGCCCCCTGCGAGCCCGGCCACACCCTGCTCCTCTACACCGACGGCCTGATCGAACGCCGCCACGAGGACATCGACGCCTCCCTGCGCCGCCTGACCCGCATCCGTGGCTGCCCGGCCCCCGAGGACCTCCTCGACCTGGTCCTCGACCGGGTGGCCCCCGACGACCCGGAGGACGACATCGCGCTGGTGGCGGCGCGGTACAGCCGGGGCCGGTAGCTGCCGGTAGTTAGACTTCCGGCCGGTCGGCGAGGGCGAGAGGGAGAGTCATGGCGACGGAGCAGGTGGAGCACGTGGAGCAGGTGGAGCGGTTCGAGGTGTCCCGTGAGATAGCGGCGACGCCGACCCGGATTTTCGGCCTCCTCTGCGACCCCGACGGGCATGTGGCGATCGACAGTTCGGGCATGCTCCAGGCCGCCGACGGCGAGGCGGTGCGCGCGGCCGGGGACTCGTTCGTCGTGCACATGGACCGCGAGGCGCTGGGCGACCTGCCGATGGGCCGGTACGACGTCACCGTGGAGATCACCCGGTTCGAGCAGGACACGCTCATCGAGTGGACCCCGACGTCCCCCGACTTCCGGCCCTCCGTCAACCACCACTTCGGCTACCGGCTCCGCCCCATCTCGAACGGCACCGAGGTGACCTCGTACTACGACTGGAGTCGCATCCACGAGCGGTACCGGGCCGCCGAGGTGTTCCCGATCCTCCAGGAGTCGGCGCTGCGGGCGACGTTGGGGATTCTCGCGCGGACGGTCGAACGGCGCTTTTGACCAGTACATGGCCTGATGGGCATGTGGCTGGTGTTAGCCTCTTGGCGCTTGTTCGTGGGGATGGCCGGGGGACTGGATCTTTTTCCGTCCAGGAGGCCCGAGTCGGCCCGTCGTACCGTCGCCCGTGGCGTCATCGCCACGCTCGCCGTTCTCACCGTGACCGCCGGTCCCGACCCGCCCTCCGTCCCGGCGGAGCAGCTCCTGCCTGGGCGTGGCGGACGTCTCCGGCCAGCGGCCCATGGCCGCACCTCTGACGGGCGGCGACGCGAAGGCGGACATCGTCTCCCGCGACACGGCCGGGAACGTGTGGCGCAACTCCGTTAACGGCAAGGGGTTTGGAGCTGTTGTCGCTGGAGTGCGTTCAAGAGCGTTCTGGTGAGCGGGAGTGAGTGCTGCTGGTCTGTGTTGTGTCGCGCGTCTCGGCCGTGAGGTCGGCTCTCGGTGGGGAACTGATGTTCTTGTGTCGAATGCGTGACCTTCATGGGTGGTGCTCGTTTCTCACGGTGACGGGTTCTTCGGGCGGGATGCCGGGTGGGGGTGACGGGGTGAGTGGGCTGAGGAGTATCGCGGCTCCGTTCGTCGTGTCCGGTCCGAGTGGTGTGGCTGTCCGGACCCGTCTCAAGGACCTGACGCCCGGCGATGAGAAGGTGCTGCGTCTGGTGGGTGCACATCAGGGGGCGCTGGCCTCGAAGGACCTCAAGGCTCGCTGCCGGGACGGCCTGGCGCATTCCGGCGAGACGTGGGCGATGCGTAAGCGGGAACTGACCGCTCTGTCGTCGTCGCGGTGGGCGGGCAGTATCACCAAAGCCACGCATGACCAGTGGGCAGTGGCCCGCCGTGGCCAGTCGGCGCACATCCACCACCTGGAAGCCGGTGTCCGCACCATCGGGGACCGGTTGTCCCAGCCGGTCGGGCAGAAGGGGACGAAGAAGGCGCCCGGGGGTTACCGGTCACAGCGGGAATGGCACGCCAAGTCACGGCGGCTGCGGGTGCTGGAAGACCGACTGACTGCCGCGCGGGCCGACCGCGAAGCCGGACTCGTCCACGTCGTACGCGGCGGCAAGCAACTGGCCCGCACCCGGCACCACCTGGAAGCGGCACAGCTGACCGAGTCCGCGTGGCGTGGGCGTTGGGAGGCGGAGCGCTGGTTCTGCCAGGCGGACGGGGAGTCCGGCAAGCGCTACGGCAACGAGACCATCCGTGTCAGCCCGGACGGCGAGGCGAGCATCAAACTCCCCGCACCCCTCACGCATCTGGCGAACGCCCCGCACGGACGCTACGTCCTGGCCTGCCGGCTCACGTTCGCCCACCGGGGCACCGAGTGGGCGGACCGTGTCGCGGCCAACCGGGCAATCGCCTACCGCATCCACCTCGATACCGGTCGGGACCGCTGGTATGTGACGGCGTCCTGGCAGATCCCACCCACGACCACCCTGCCCATCGAGGCCGCGCTCGCCCACGGGGTGATCGGTGTCGACATGAACGCCGACCACCTCGCCGCCTGGCGCCTCGACACCCACGGCAACCCGACCGGCAGCCCGCGCCGCTTCTTCTACGACCTGACCGGCACCACTCAGCACCGCGACGCCCAGGTCCGCCACGCCCTCACCCGCCTCCTGCACTGGGCCCGCACCTGCGGCGTGAAGGCGATCGCGGTGGAGGACCTGAACTTCGCCGCAGAGAAGACAAGGGAGAAGCACGGCCGCAGGAAACGCTTCCGGCAGCTGATCTCCGGCATGCCCACGGGGAAGCTCCGTGCCCGATTGTCCTCGATGGCGGATCAGACGGGTATCACGGTCATCGCCGTGGACCCGGCCTACACCAGCCGATGGGGCGCCCAGCACTGGCAGAAACCCCTCATCACGACAACCCGCACCACCACACGCCATGATGCTGCTGCCGTGGCGATCGGAAGGCGCGCCCAGGGACACCCGATCCGGCGACGGACGGCACCGCCCCCGCACGACCAGAGTGATCGTGCGGGGCATCGGACCGTCCAGGCCAGGCCAGGCGTCCTTGGGCGTGAGGAACCCCGCCCCCTCATCCCCGGACCACGGACACGATCCGTGCGCGCCGGGCGCGGAGCGAACGCGGGCAACCAGAACGCCCAACACCGTCCGGGGCGTTCGGCCGAGCATGGGTTCTGGCAACAGGACTCCCGCTCAGTCTCCAGGAACGGTCTGTACTGAGACGCGAGGCCCCGCTACTGTCCTGAGGTGAACGAGAGAGCCTGCTTCTCGCTCAGGAGAACCTGATCCTGCTGTGCGGCCGACACCGGAGGAGCAGTGAGGCTCGGATTCATCGGGGCGGGCCGGATGGGCCGGCCGATCGTCGACCGGCTGCGGGCCGCGGGACACGACGTGACCGTTCTCGTACGCCGTCCGGAGTCCCGCGCGTCCGCCGAGGCCGACGGCCTCATCTGCGCCGCGACGGTGGCGGAGACCGTCCGGGACGCAGACGCCGTGTTCGTCGCCGTCCTGACGGACGAGCAGGTGCGGTCGGTGTGCCTGGGCCCGGACGGCGCCCTGGCGGCCATGCGCCCGGGGGCGACCCTGATCCAGCACACCACCTCCGACCCCGCGACCGCCCGCCTGCTCGTCGAGGCGGCGGCGGAACGCGGGACCAGGGTGCTCGACGCCGCGCTCTCGGGCGGCCCGAACGACATCACCGAGGGCCGGCTCACGCTGTGGGTCGGCGGCGACGAAACGGTTCTGGAGGACGTACGGCCGCTGCTGGCGACGTACGCCTCGCCGATCCTGTGGGTCGGTGCGGCCGGGAACGGTCAGCGGGTGAAGCTCGTGAACAACGCGCTGTTCGTCGCGCAGGTCGGCCTCGCGGTCGACGCGGTACGGCTGGCGGGATCGCTCGGGATCGACGAGCGGGCGATCCTGGGCGCGTTGCAGCACGGCAGCGGAGCGAGTCGCGCGCTCGGCATCGTGGCCGGCGGAGGGTCGGTCGACGCGGTCGCGGACCGGCTGTCGGTGCTCATGCTCAAGGACGTCACCGTGGTGCGCGAGGTCGCGCGGAACGCGGGAGCCGACCTCGGGATCATCGGGACGGTGCTGTCGTCGGACGCGGTGGAGGAGAAGGTGCTGCGGACGGCCGACGCGCCGAACAGCCGACCGGACAACCAGGACACACGGAGGGCGGCATCGTGAAGGTCGGTTTCATCGGGCTCGGCAGCATGGGTCTGCCGATGGCGCAGCGCATCCGGGCCGAGGGGCACGGCCTCGCCCTGTACGCCCGTAGGCAGGCGTCGCTGGAACCCTTCGCGGGTGCGGACGACGTCACGTTCGCGGCGACCCCGGCCGAGTTGGGCACGGCGGTCGACGCGGTCGGCATCTGCGTCTTCGACGCGGCGGGCGTGGAGGAGGTGCTGTTCGGGGCGGACGGACTGGCCGGGGCCCTGAAACCGGGGAGCGTGGTCCTCGTGCACAGCACGCTGTCGCCCGCGCAGATCCGGAGCATCGCCGAGCGGGCGACGCCGTACGGTCTGCGCGTCCTCGACGCACCGGTGAGCGGAGGCAGCGCGCGGGCCCTCGCGGGCGAGCTGACGATCATGGTGGGCGGTGATGCCGGGGCGCTGGCCGACGTGTCCGGCCTGCTGGCCACGCTCTCGCAACACGTCGTGCATCTGGGCGGGGTGGGGGCCGGGTCGTACGCGAAGCTCGTCAACAACGCCCTGTTCACCGCGCAGATCGTCCTCGCGGACGACGCGATGCGGGCCGGGGAGTCGCTGGGGGTCGATCCGGCGGCCCTCGCGGACATCCTGACGACGGGCAGCTCGGCCTGTGTCGCCTCGGGGGTACGGCTGCGGGCCGGCTCCCTCACCGGGATCGCCGGTACGGCGGCCGACGCGGCCCTCACCAAGGACGTCACACTGACGGCGGAGCTGCTGGGCGACGCTCCGGGCAGTGAACTCGTGGATGTGGCGCGGCGGTTCGTGGCGGCGATGCGGCGCGATTGAATTGACCGGCCTCGGCAGAGGACTCCGTGCTCGCGATGAGCCGGGGCGCCGCCGGTTCATCGTGACGGCTTCCTCGCCGCCTTCCCTGCCTACTTGAACTCGCCTTACTCGCTTGCTACTTGAACTCGCCCTGCTTGCTCACTACTTGGACTCGACCTGGCCGAGCGGGTCGGGCCCGACGGCCAGTTCCTCGCGCGCCGTCCGCCAGGCAGGGTCGCCGGGGTACAGCTCGGTGCGGAGGTAGGCCGAGGTGAGGCGTTGGAGCACGGACACGCGGGCGGGGTTCTCGTCCGTGGTCTCGGCGACGTCGTACCCGGAGATCCCGCCGAGTCCGTGTTCCGCGTCGAACAGGGTGAGCAGGGACTTGGGGGCCGGGGCCAGGACGTACGGGTCGGTGTGCCAGTCCGGGCCCATGACCGTCAGATGGGCGGAGGCGTCCTTGTCACCGGCGACCACGAGGGTGGGCGTCGCCATCCGGGAGAAGTCGGTGGTCGAGAAGAACGGCCAGTTCTCGGTGACGTGCTCGGTGAGGGCGTCGCCCCCTCGGCCGGGCGCGGCGAGCAGGACGCCCGCCTTGATCCGGGGCTCGGTCAGGTCCACCTCCGTCCCGTCGTCCGGGTCGGTGAGCCGGGCGCCCAGCAGCAGGCTCGCGGTGTGGCCGCCCATCGAGTGCCCGGCCACAGCGACCCTGTCGCGGTCCAGGCGCCCGGGGAGCTGCGGGACGGCGGCCTCGATCTCGTCGAGCCGGTCGAGGATGCGTGTCATGTCCTCGGCGCGGGAGCGCCAGTACAGGGGCGCGCCGGGGGTGTCCGGAGGCAGGATCGAGGCCAGGGTCGTCGAACTGAGATGCGTGGGCTGGATGACGACGAAGCCCTGCGCCGCCCAGTGGTGGACGAGGGGCGCGTAGCCGTTGAGCGAGGAGAGGTTGTTCGAGTAGCCCTGGCCGTGCGAGAGGAGGATGACGGGCAGGTCGTTCCCGTCGCCTCCGGTCATGGGCGCCGAGACGCGCAGGTGCAGGTCGACGGCCCGGTCGGGCGTCGGCAGCACCAACGGGCCGACGGAGAGGACCGGAGTCGGGTACGTCGATGTCGATTCAGTCATCACGCGCAGTGCCTTTCGGATAGGCTGAAGCGGAGCGCTGTTCCGTTTAATATACGGAGCGCTGTTCCGTTTAGTCAACGAGAGCCGGAAGGGGTCGTGATGGCCAGCTCGGGCCAGTCGGGTGGGGTGCCGCCCCGGGGCAAGCGGGCCGACGCGCAGCGCAACCAGCAGACGCTGCTCGACGCCGCCGCCGCGGTGTTCGTCACCTCGGGCGTCGACGCGCCGATCCGTGAGATCGCGGCCAGGGCGGGCGTCGGGATGGGCACGATCTACCGCCACTTCCCGACGCGGGCGGATCTCGTCGTCGCCGTCTACTGCCACCAGGTCGAGGCCTGCGCCGAGGCGGGCCCGGCCCTGCTGGCCGAGGCGGACTCACCGCTCACGGCACTGCGCCAGTGGGCCGACCTGTTCGTCGACTTCCTGGTCACCAAGCACGGCCTGGCCAACGCGATGCAGTCCGACAACAGCGGCTTCGAGGCCCTGCACACCTATTTCCTCGACCGACTGGTGCCGGTCTGCGGGGAGTTGCTCGACGCGGCGGCCGGTGCGGGCGAGATCAGGCCCGGCACACAGCCGTACGAACTGATGCGCGGCATCGGCAACCTGTGCATCGGGCACGACAACGACCCGCGCTACGACCCGCGCCGCCTGGTCGAACTGCTCCTGCGGGGGCTGGCGAGGAGCTGAACGAGGGGCAGGCGGCGCGGGTCGTCACGCGGGTCCGGGCGGGGTCTGTCCTGCGGTAGCGGGCTGGGGCGGGACCCAACCCGCGGCGGCAGGCTCGGGCGGGACCTATCCCGCAGCGGCAGGCTCCGGAACAGACGCCGTGGTCGGCGGGTGGGCGAGGTCGTAGGCGCTCTCCGCGTGCAGGTGGACGTCGACGCCCTCCTGTTCGACCTCGGGGCGGACCCGCAGGCCCATCGTCTTGTCCAGGGCCTTGGCGATCAGCCAGGTCACGGCGAAGGAGTACGCGAGGACGGCGAACGCGCCGACCGCCTGCTTGCCGAGGAGGGAGAGGCCGCCGCCGTAGAGGAGGCCGTCGACGCCGTTGGGGGCGTCCGACGTGGCGAGGACGCCGACCAGCAGGGTGCCGGTGATGCCTCCGACGAGGTGGATGCCGACGACGTCGAGGGAGTCGTCGTACCCGAACTTGTACTTGAGCCCCACGGCCAGCGCGCAGACCGCGCCGCCGATCGCGCCCAGGGCGAGGGCGCCGATCGGGGAGACGGCGCCGCAGGACGGGGTGATCGCGACCAGGCCCGCGATCGCGCCGGAGGCGGCGCCGAGGGTCGTGGGGTGGCCGTCGCGGAGCTTCTCCACGAGGAGCCAGCCGAGCATCGCGGAGCAGGTGGCGGTGAAGGTGTTCAGTACGACGACGGAGGCGGCGTTGGAAGACGTCAGCGCGGAGCCGCCGTTGAAGCCGAACCAGCCGAACCAGAGCAGGCCCGCGCCGAGCATCACCAGGGGGAGGTTGTGCGGACGTTCCTGGCCGCCCTCCTTCTGCCAGCCGATGCGTCTGCCGAGGACCAGGATCACGGCGAGGGCCGCCGCGCCGGAGTTGATGTGGACGGCCGTACCGCCCGCGAAGTCGATCGCGCCGAGCTTGTTGACGATCCAGCCGCCCACCACGTCCTTGCCGTCGAAGGCGAACACCCAGTGGGCGACCGGGAGATAGACCAGCGTGACCCAGATGCCGGTGAAGGCCATCCAGGCGCCGAACTTGATGCGGTCCGAGATGGCACCACAGATCAGGGCGGCGGTGAGGGCCGCGAAGAGGGCCTGGAAGGCGGCGAAGACCGAGAGCGGGATGACCGCCTTCGGGTCGTCCGCGATGACGCCGCTCATACCGAAGTACTCGGTGACGTCACCGAGCAGGCCGGCGCCGCCGATCGAGTCGCCGAAGGAGGCCGAGAAGCCGTAGACGACCCAGATGCAGCCGACCAGGGCGACGGAGCCGAAGGTCATCATGATCATGTTCAGGACGCTCTTGGCGGCGACCATGCCGCCGTAGAAGAGCGCCAGGCCCGGCACCATCAGACAGACGAGTGCCGTGCTCGCGAGCATCCAAGCGGTACTTCCGGTGTCCATGCGCACACTCCGCGGAGAAGTCCAGCCGAAGGAAACAAGGTTTCACCGCAGTAGACATGTGGTGCGTTACAGGACAACTCCGTGACCGATTAAGGCCCGGTTTCGGTGTTGCTCAAGGCCCGGTCTCAGTGCTGCGGGCTGTCGCCGAAGGCCGTCACCGTCAGGAAGCGGATCGGGAGTTCGAGCAGCCGTTCGGGGCCGTGCGGGGCCTCGCCGTCGAACTGGAGGGCGTCGCCGGGGCGCAGGGTGTAGCTGGACTTGCCGTGGCCGTAGGCCATGACGCCCTCCAGCATGTAGATGATCTCGGTGCCGGCGTGCTGGAAGAGGGGGAAGACCTCGCTCTGTTCGGTCAGCGTGACGAGCAGGGCGTCCATCCGCTTGTGGGTGCCCCGGAGCGAGCCGAGCTGGGCGTACTCGTGGCCGACCTTCGTCCCCCGCCGCACGATCCGCGCGCCGTGTCCCGCCGGGACGAAGACGGCCTCGCGCTCGTCGTCCATGCCCCGGAACAGGGCGGTCACCGGGACGTCGAGTCCGCGCGCGAGCCGGGAGAGCGTGGTGAGGCTGCACGCGGTCTGGGCGTTCTCGATCTTCGACAGCATGGCCTTGGAGATACCGACCCGCTGCGCCATCTCCCCGACCGACAGCCCGGCCGCCTGCCGGTACTCACGGGCCCGGACGGCGATGATCCGCTCCAGCGCCTTGTCGTCGGAGGCATCAGAGGCTTCGGAGCCGTCGGCGTCTTCTGGATGGTCGGGGTGGTCGGGGTGGTCGGTCATCGGCGCATACTAACCGGCGCGTTTCAGCCGGAAGCGGGGGTGGGGCTCGGTGCGGCCGGTGGCGAGGTCGGCGGCCATCGCGCCGATGAGCGGGGCGAACTTGGCGCCGTGGCCGGAGCACGGCGAGACGACGACCAGCGGCCCGTGCCGGTCCAGGACGAAGTCCTCGTCGGGGGTGGTGGTGTAGAGACAGGTCGTCTCGGCCACCGGTTCGGGGACGAGGCCGGGCAGCCGCTCCCGGACGAAGTCGCTCACCCGCGCCCGCGACGACGGATCGACGACTCCGCTGCGGGTACGGGCGGTGGTGACGGTCCCCCGGTCGTGCTCGGCGACCTTGACCGCGGGCAGCGGCCCGCCGTCGGCACCGGACGGCAGCCCGAACACCTGCATGGCCTCGTCCTTGTGCACCAGGATCGGCCACCGCACGCCCCGCTCCCGCTGCGGAAAGTGAAAGACCTGCTGCTGGGTGACGCGCAACGGCGGTAGAGGGACGGGCAGTTGGAGATCGGGCAGCCATGCACCAGCGGCGACGACGACCGTGTCGGCAACGAGTTCCCGCCTGTCGTCCGTGTGCAGACGAACCCTCTCCCCGACCTCGACTCGCTCGACCCGTACGCCGATCAGCGCGTCGGCGCCATGCTCGACAGCCCGCCGCACACACGCCGCGACGGTCTGGTCGGCGTCGACGACACCGGCGTCCGGGTGGTACAGCGCCGGGCCTTCGAAGCGGATGTACGGCCAGCGCTCGGCGGCGGCTTCGGCGTCGAGGAGTTCGTACGGGACTCCGGCGGCGCCCAGTACGGCGGCCAGCCCCTCCGGGTCGCGCCCCTCCCCCAGGTCGAGCCCACCGGTCGTACGCAGCAAGGGAGTTGAACTGTCCTGCTCCAGCTCGCGCCAGTGCTCGTACGCCTGCCCGGTCAGCCCGACGTAGAGGGGGTCGGCGTACGCCCGCCGGAAGATCCGGGAGGTGCCGTGCGAACTGCCGTGCCGGTGGCCGATGTCGTACGCCTCGATGAGGGTGACCTCGTGCCCCTGCCGGGCCAGTTGCCAGGCGGTGGCCGCCCCCATGAGCCCGGCGCCGAGGACGGCGATCACAGGCCTGCTCCGGGGATCCAGTTGGTGCCGGCGAGCGGGATACGGGCCATGGCGGCGGACTCGATGGTGAGCGCGACCAGGTCCTCGGGCTCCAGGTGGAGGACGTGGGACTTGCCGCAGGCGCGGGCGAGGGTCTGCGCCTCCATGGTCATCACGCGCAGGAAGTTGGCGAGGCGGCGACCGGCGTCGACGGGGTCGAGGCGGGCGGCGAGTTGCTCGTCCTGGGTGGAGATGCCGGCGGGGTCGCGGCCGTCCTGGTAGTCGTCGAAGTAGCCCGCGGCGGAGCCGAGTTCGCGGTACTCGGCGTCGTACTTCGGATGGTTGTCGCCGAGTGCGATGAGCGCGGCCGTGCCGATGGCGACCGCGTCCGCACCCAGGGCGAGTGCCTTGGCCATGTCGGCGCCCGAGCGGATACCGCCGGACACGACCAGCTGGACCTCGCGGTGGACGCCCAACTCCTGGAGTGCCTGGACGGCTTGGGGCAGCGCGGCGAGGGTGGGGATACCGACGTGCTCGATGAAGACGTCCTGGGTGGCGGCGGTACCGCCCTGCATCCCGTCGACGACCACGACATCGGCTCCGGCATGCACGGCCAGCTTCACGTCGTAGTACGTCCGGGTCGCGCCGACTTTCACATAGATCGGCTTCTCCCAGTCGGTGGTCTCGCGCAGTTCGAGGATCTTGATGGCGAGGTCGTCGGGGCCGGTCCAGTCGGGGTGCCGACAGGCGCTGCGCTGGTCGATCCCGACGGGCAACGTCCGCATACCGGCGACCCGTTCGGTGATCTTCTGCCCGAGCAGCATGCCCCCACCACCGGGCTTGGCCCCCTGCCCGAGGACGACCTCGATGGCGTCGGCGGCCCGCAGGTCGTCGGGATTCATGCCGTACCGGGACGGCAGATACTGATAGACGAGGTGCTTCGAGTGCCCCCGCTCCTCGGGGGTCATCCCCCCGTCCCCGGTGGTGGTGGAGGTACCCACCTCGCTGGCACCGCGCCCGAGGGCCTCCTTGGCCTGCGCGGAGAGGGCCCCGAAGCTCATACCGGCGATGGTGACGGGGGTGGAGAGGCGGAGAGGGTTCTTGGCATGCCGGGTCCCGAGAACGACGTCGGTGTCGCAACGCTCCCGGTAACCCTCAAGGGGATAGCGGGACATGGAGGCCCCGAGCAGCAACAGGTCGTCAAAATGCGGGAGTCGGCGCTTCGCGCCCCAGCCCCGGATGTCGTAGATCCCGGTCTCGGCGGCACGCTGGATGGCATGGATGGTGGCGCGGTCGAAGGTAGCGGACTCACGCAGACCACGGGATGCGGCTTCCAAGGGTTCAGCTCCTCTGAATAGGGGGCGAGTTGTCGCCCTTAGGGGCGCGGGGAACTGCGCGACCAGCCCCCACCGGCCGTCAGCCGATAACATCGCTAATACGACGAAGAATTATCAACCTTGAAGTGATAAAGCGCCCTGGCAGACCCATACCGCCGAAAATCCCCAGGATCCTCGTCCCGCTCAGCCGCCTTGAGCAACTCCCCCAGCTCCGAAAGATGTTCGGGCCGCATCTCCTTCTCGACACAGTCCGCCCCAAGTGATTTCACCGTCCCCCGGACATAAATCCGAGCCTCATACAGCGAATCCCCCAGCGCCTCCCCCGCATCCCCACAAACAACCAACCGCCCCGCCTGCCCCATGAACGCACTCATATGCCCGACATCACCCCCCACCACGATGTCCACCCCCTTCATGGAGATCCCACACCGAGCAGAAGCGTCCCCCTCGACAACCAGCAGCCCCCCATGCGCCGTGGCCCCGGCCGACTGCGACGCATTCCCCCGCACCCGAACCACCCCGGACATCATGTTCTCGGCAACCCCCGTACCCGCATTGCCATGAACAGTGACCGTCGCCCGCTGATTCATACCGGCGCAGTAATAGCCGACGTGCCCTTCGACATCGACGGTGAGTTCCTCCCGTATACCGCACGCGACGGCGTGCGCCCCGCGCGGATTCACCACCCGCCAGACATCCACGCCGCCGGGCGAATGCAACGCCTGGTTCAACTCCCGCACCGGGGACTCCGCCAGGTCGATCAACGTCGCCATACGTACACCTCTTCCGGCTCGGGTTCGAAGATGCGGGCGTTCTCGATGCCTGGGAGGACATCGAGGGCCCGGTACTCGGACGCCATGGCCACCCACGCGTCGGTCTCGGCGACGAGCGCCGGCTTGCAGGCGATGGCGTCACGGACGACCGCGAAGGAGTCACCGGTGGACACCAGCAACGTGTAGAAACCGTCGAACCGCTCGCACAACAACCGCAGCGCCTTCTCGAGATCGGCGCCCTGTTCCAGCTGATGGGCGACGAACCGCGCACCCACCTCGGAGTCGTTCTCGCTGTCGAACTCGACGCCCTGGGCGCGCAGTTGACGCCGGATGGTGGCGTGGTTGGCGAAGGAGCCGTTGTGCACGAGGCACTGTCCGGGGCCGACGGAGAACGGATGCGCACCCTCGGGCGTCACGGCCGACTCGGTGGCCATACGGGTGTGGCCGACGCCCTGCCAGCCGGTGACGCCGGCGAGCCCGAAGGCGTCCGCCAACTGCACCGGATTTCCCGTGCCCTTGAGCACGGCGAATCCCTCGCCGGAGCCGATGACCCGGGCGCCGGGAAGCGCGGCGGCGACCGAGGAGACGTCCGCGTGGACCACGGTCGTGGCGTCGGCATCGTAGGCCTGTACGCCCGGCAGCACGGCCTCCACCTCGGTCTTCGAGGTGCCCAGCAGCGACACGACGGTCCGTCCCGGCGGGGACAGTCGCGGGTCGCCGTAGACCGCGACGCCCGCCGAGTCGGGGCCGCGTTCGACGACCTGGCCGAGCATCGCGGCCAGCAGTTCACCGAGCCGGGGTTCGAGTGCGGGCTCCCGCAGATGGAGCCCGACGATTCCGCACATCTCAAGTCCCTTCAGAAGGCGGCCAAAAGACGGAAGTCGATCAGAAGGCGGAGGACGGTCAGAAGGCAGTCAGATAACGGTCCAGCTCCCAGGGCCCGACCGTCGCGTGCCACTCGAAGAACTCCTCGCGCTTGAGATCGGCGAAGTACCGGCTCACCCCGGCCCCGACCGCGTCCAGCGCACCGCTGATCACCTCGTCCGCCTGGAGCGCCTCGACGGCGTGCAGCAGGGTCGGCGGGAGTTCCGGGCCCTTGCCGGCCGCGCCGGGCTCACCCGGGTCGAGGCCGCGTTCGATGCCGTCGAGGCCTGCGGCGAGGGCGGCGGCAGCAGCCAGATACGGATTCGCGGCGCCGTCTCCGCCGCGCAGTTCGACGCGGTTGCCGTCGGGGACGCGCACGAAGTGGGTGCGGTCGTTGCCGCCGTACCCGGCGACGCGCGGTGACCAGGTGGCGCCCGAGCGGGTGTTGACCGCGCCGGTGCGCTTGTAGGAGTTGACGGTCGGCGCGATGACGGCCTGCAACGCCCGCGCGTGCTCGACGATCCCGGCGACGAACGAGTAGGCGAGCGGGGAGAGTCCGAGGCCGCGCTCGTCGGAGGCGTCGGGGAAGGCGGGTTGGTCACCCCGCCAGAGCGACATGTGCATGTGCATGCCGGTGCCGGTGCGGTCGGTGAACGGCTTCGGCATGAACGTGGCCGTCATGCCCCGCTGTTCGGCCAGCATCGACACCAGGTACCGCATGGTGATGACCCGGTCGGCGGTGGTCAGGGCGTCGGCGTGCTTGAAGTTCTGCTCGAACTGGCCGTTGCCGTCCTCGTGGTCGTTGGCGTAGTTGCCCCAGCCGAGGGAGTTCATGGCGCTGGACACGGCGGTGAGGTGGTCGTACATCCGGGTCAACCCGCGTGCGTCGTAACAGGGTTGGGCGGCGGTGTCCCTGGAGTCGGCGACCCGCAGCACACCGTGCTCGTCCCGGTTGACGAGGAAGTACTCGACCTCGGCGCCCACGGACAGCGACAGCCCCTGGGCGGCGGCCCGCTCCAGCAGCCGGCGCAGGATGACGCGCGGGGCGTAGGGCCAGGGTTCGCCCTCCACGTACGGGTCGCAGTGGACGAGGGCGAGGCCGGGCTTGACGAAGGGGACGGGGGTGTACGAGGACGCGTCGGGGCGGGCGATGACATCGGGGTCGCTGGGCTGCTGGCCGAGCGCACCGGCCGCGTACCCGGCGAACCCGACGCCCTCGTCACGGAGTTCCTCGACGGCCTGGGCCGGGACGAGCTTGGCGCACGGTTTGCCGGTCAGATCGACGAAGACGGCGAGGACGAACTCGATGCCGTCGGCGCGGACCAGTTCGGCGAGATCGGGGAGTTCGGCGGGATCGGGGGCTGCGGTCACCATGGGCCCCTCCTTAGGGTGTCCACTGTGGTGAATCGTTGTTGCATATCAGTAGACACGTAGGGCGTTACGGAGAGATTTCCGCCGTGGAAGCTCCCCGTAAGTCAGGAGGTGTGCGAACCGCCTACGGGCAGCCCCGCCAGCAACGCCCTCCTGCTGGCCCTGACGTGCTCGCGCATCACCTGCTCGGCGGTGTCCCCGTCCTTCTCCAGGATCAGCTCCACGACGACATGGTGTTCGCGGTCCGACTGCAGGGCGCGGCCCGGCCGGCTCAGCGAGGTGTGCACGAGCCGCGAGTAGTAGGCGAGTTGGTTCATCAGCATGCGGTAGTGGGCTTCCAGCTTGCTGTTGTCGGCGCCGGTGATGAGCAGGTCGTGGAACTCCTGGACCAGCTCGGCGTACCGCTCCCGGTCGTCCCGGGCCACCGCTTCGTCGGCCTCGCGCAGATTGCGTTCGAGCAGGTCGATCTCCGTGACGCGGCCACGCCGGGCGAGGAGACGGGCGGCGGCGCCCTCGATGAGTTCCTTCATCTCGAAGAGTTCGGTGATCTCGCGGCGGGAGGGGGTGGAGACGAACGTCCCGACGCGGGGCCGGATCTCGACCAGCCCCTCGGTCTGCAACTGCTTGAGGGCTTCGCGCACCGGCGTACGGCTGACGCCGAACTCCTCCGCGAGGGCGAGTTCCGAGAGCGGGGCGCCGGGCTCGATGTCTCCCTTGATGATCCGCCGGCGCATGTCGGCGATCACCCTGGCCTGCATCGACCCGTTCTTCGGCTCGTTCACCGAACCCTCCTCATTCCAGCGGCGCCAGCGCGCCGCCGTCGAAGAACTTACCCGCGCTGTAGACCATCGGATGGTTGTCGGCGACCGCCGCGTGCACCACCCGGCAGATGAACACGGTGTGGGTGCTGGCCTGCAGCCGCTCGCGGATCTCGACCTCCATCCGCGCGCTGCTCCGGGCGATCAGCGGGCTGCCGTACGGGCCCCTCTCCCACTCCACCTCCCGGAACTTGTCGTCGGACTTGCCCGCGAACACGCCGACGACGTCGAGCTGGTCCGTGGAGAGGATGTTGATCGCGAGGTGGTCGGCCCGGAAGAGGCAGTCGTGGGTGGTGGACGTGCGCTGGACGCACACCATCACGGTGGCGGGGTCGAGCGAGATGCTGGAGAACGCGTTGACGGCGAGCCCTCTGGGGGTCTCCCCGTCCATCGCGGTCACGACCGTGACACCGGTGACGAACTGCCGGTTGACCTGCTTCATCACGTCGAGGTCGGGCTTGGCGGCGAGCGGGGCCATGTCTGTGCTCCTGGTCATCGTGATCGTCGTTCCTCTCCCGCCGGTCAGTCCTGTCCCACCCGGATGACGCCCAGCGCCGAGAGCAGCGCTCTGGGATCCCAGGTCACGTGCTCCTCGACGATCAGGTCCCCCTCGAAGCGGGCGAAGGTGGCGCCGCCGACCTCGACGTACCGCCTGGTGGGAGGGACGCCGAGGAACGAGTTGGTCTGGGTGCCGCCGCTGTGCCAGCGGATGGCGGCCCGGTCGCCCTCGACCACGATGTCGTCGACGGTCGTGACCAGGTCCGGGAAGGCCGCCCGGGTCGAGACGATCGTGGCCTTGAGGGCGTTCAGGTCCTGCGGGCGCGGATCGCCGCCGTGGCGGAGGTACGCCGGGCTCAGCAGCGCGTCGAGGGCGTCGACGTCACCCTGGCCCCAGGCCGCTTCCCACGCCTTCTCGATGAGCCCTCGCCGCACGTCAGACCGCGACATCGGCCTTCTCCTTTCCGTCCTCCGCCGCCGGTGCCACTCCCGCCCGCGCCGCGTGTCTGTCCGCGCGCAGCTCCGTCCAGAAGGACACCGCCAGCCCGGCGATGATCACGAGGAACGGCAGGGACGTCACGATGACGGTGTTCTGCAGGGCGTTGAGTCCGCCGGCGAGCATGAGGACGACGGCGGTGACACCGGTGAGGACGCCCCAGAGGACGAGGACCGGGCGACGCGGGGTGAGCGAGCCGTCCGAGGTCATCATCGACAGGACGTAGGTGTTGGCATCGGCGCCGGAGACGAAGAACATCACGACCAGGATGATCGCGACCACCGAGGTCACGTCGGCGAGCGGGAAGTGGTCGAGGGTCGCGAAGAACGCGCTGTTGATGTCGGCCGCGGTCTGCTTGGCGATGTCGCCGCCCTCGAACATGTCGACGTGGATCGCCGTACCGCCGAAGACCGTGAACCAGGTGAAGAAGACGACGCTGGGGACGACCAGGACGCCCATGATGAAGCCGCGGATGGTCCGGCCCCGGGAGATTCGGGCCAGGAAGACGCCGACGAAGGCGCCCCAGGAGACCCACCACGCCATCATGAAGTAGGTCCACCACTGCATCCATTCGAGCCCGCCGAAGGCCGTGCCCTGGAGGCTCATCCGGAAGAAGTCGGTGGCCCACTGGCCGACGGACTCGATGTACAGGTTCGCGATGAACACGGTCGGCCCGACGACCAGCATGAAGACGAAGAGCCCGATCGCCAGCAGGGTGCTGCCCTGGCTCAGGAACTTGATGCCCTTGCTGACCCCGGTCACCGCCGAGAGCGTGAAGATCGAGGTGACGACGGCGATGATGAGCACCTGGCTCACGTTGTTGACCGGCATCCCCCACAGCCTGCCCAGGCCGTTGTTGACCTGGAGGGCGCCGAGGCCGAGCGAGGTCGTGGTGCCGAAGAGGGTCGCGAAGACGGCGAGTACGTCGATCGCCTTGCCGATCGGCCCGTTCACCCGGTCCCCGAGCAGCGGCACGAACAGCTGGCTCACGAGCGTGCGGCGGCCCTTGCGGTGGGTCGAGTACGCGATGGCCAGACCGAACACGGCGAAGATCGCCCAGGCCTGCAGACCCCAGTCGAAGTAGGAGTACTGGAGGGCGCGCACGGCTGCCGCCGGGGTGTTCGGCTCGGCGAGACCGTGCGGCGGCGACGCCAGGTGGGAGATCGGTTCGGCGACCCCGTACGACACCAGTCCGATGCCCATGACCGCGCTGAGGATCATGGCGAACCAGGTGAGGGTCGAGAACTCGGGGCGGTCGTCGTCCTTGCCCAGGCGGAGGTCGCCGGCGGGGCTGAAGGCCAGGAACACCAGGAAGATCAGGATGGCGAGCGTGATCACCAGGTAGGACCAGCCGAAGGTGGCCGTCACCCAGTTCAGCGAGCTGTTGGTGACCTTGTTCAGGTTGTCGGTGAAGAGCACCGCCCAGGCCACGAAGACCGCGGAGATCCCGATCGAGGTCCAGAAGACGGAGCCGGTTCGAAGGTGACTGGACATGAAACTCCTTAGAGTCCGCAGAGCCTGTCCCCCGCTCTGGCATGCAAGAAGCAGTAAGGCACGGCACCCCGGGAGCGTCAAGGCGTCAGCCACACGCGATCCGGTTAACTTTGTGTATCGCGAATAACCACAGTTCAAAGCCGTATTACCACCTCATCTCAAGCTGTCCCTTGACCGACCCAAGAAACGAGACCTATCGTCCTGTGGCATGCAAGAGTGCATTGGTCTTCGTAAGCTCGTGGTCTATCGGGACGTCGTCCTGACCGAGGCGGGTGAGGCACCCGCGCGGCCGGTACGAAGAGCCAGCGCCACAGCGGTCGTACGGAACCCGTGGCTGGGCACCGGCCCCTCTGCCGACCTCTCCGTGGAGCAGGCTCGCGTGGGCCCGGTCCTCGCCAGGCTGCTCACCGACCGGCTGATCGCCTCCCTGGGCGACGTGGACGAGATCGAGGCGTTCGGCAAGGCCGCCATCGTCGGTTCGGCGGGCGAGATCGAGCACGCCGGTGCCCTCATCCACACGCCGTACTTCGGCAATCTGGTACGGGAGTTCCTGGCCGGAGAGTCGATCATCTGCTTCGCCGACACCCGGGCCGAGGCGGGCGAGACGCTGGTCGTCCCGCTCTGGCACAAGACCCGGGCCTCGACGCGCAGCCACTACCAGACCATCAGCGCCCGAGTGTCCGACGCCCCGCGCCCGGACGAGATCGTCGTGATCGCGGCGGCGTCGACGGGGCCGCGCCCGCATCCTCGTATCGGGGACCGTACGACCGACCCCGTCGTCACCGCCGAAACCCTGGAGGTTGTTCCCTCATGAGCGTTCGCAAGATCGTGACCGTGGTCGAGGAGATCCGTACCGAGGGCGGTCGCGGGCTCGTCCGCCCCGCCCGGATCGCCGTCGTGGCGGCGGTGATCCAGAACCCCTGGGCAGGTCAGGGCTTCGTCGAGGACCTCGCCCCCGGTATCGAGGCGCACGCCTCCGACCTGGGCGCGCTGCTGGCCCCGGCGGTCCTCGACGCGCTGGAGGCCCCCGCCGAGGCGTACGGCAAGGCGGCGATCGTCGGTCTCGACGGCGAGATCGAGCACGGCTCGGCGCTGATCCACACGCTGAGGTTCGGCGACCACTTCCGCAAGGCCGCCAACGCCACCACCCTGCTGCCGGCGGTCGAGAAGCGCGGGCCCGCCGGTGTGCTCTTCGACATCCCGCTGAAGCACATCACCGACGCCACGATCCGCTCGCACCACCAGAGCATCGAGGTCAGGCTGAGCGACGCCCCCCACCCGGACGAGATCGTCATCGCGCTGGCCGCGGCTGCCCAGGGGCGCCCGCAGCAGCGTCTGGCGCCGCTCTCGACCGAGCAGTAGGAAGCGCGGCGATGAGCAGGCCGACCGTGGTGCTGCTGCACGGCGTCGGGCTCGACCACACCATGTGGGAGCCGACGGCCGCGCTCCTGGCCGACCGTTTCACCGTGCTCACCCCCGACCTGCCGGGCCACGGCACCCGCCCGCCGGTGCGCGACGGGGTGACCCTCGCCGAACTGGCCGCCGGGGTGGCCGACGGGATCCCGGCGGGCTCGCACCTGGTCGGTTTCTCGCTGGGCGCCCTGGTCGCCCAGCACCTGGCCCTGCACCGCCCGGAGCTGACGGCTACGCTGACCTCGGTGAGTTCGGTGTGCGCCCGCACGGCGGAGGAGCGGGCGTCCGTGTTCGACCGCCTCCACACCGCCGAAGCCGACTTCACGGCGAGCACGGCGGCCTCCCTGAAGCGCTGGTACGACGGCACGGGCGTCGCCCCCGATCGGATCGCCCGCACCGAGGCCACCCTGCTCGCGAACGACCTCGCGTCCTTCCTCGCCTGCTACCGCGTGTTCGCCACGGCGGACGCAGACCTCGCGCCGGACCTGGCCGCCATCGACGTACGGGCGCTGGCGGTGACGGGCGAGAACGACCCCGGGTCCACCCCCGGGATGACGTACCGGCTCGCGGCGGCCCTGCCCGACTGCCGGGCGGAGATCATCCCCGGGGCGCGGCACATGCTGCCGGTCGAGCGCCCGGAGGCGTTCGTCGACTCCCTCACCACTTTCATCGGAGAGTGCGCACATGTCTGACCTCACCGGCCTCACCACATGGCGGCACTTCATCGGCGGGGCATGGACCGAGCCCGCGTCGGGCGAGTACTTCGAGAGCGCCAACCCGGCCACCCGCGAGGTCCTCTACCGGGCCGCGCGAGGCAACGCGGCCGACATCGACAAGGCGGTGACCGCCGCCCGAAAGGCCTTCGAGGACCCCCGCTGGCGCGACCTCAGCCAGACCCGGCGCGGACATCTGCTGCGCCGCCTGGGCGACCTGATCGCCGAGAACGCCGAGGACCTGGCCCGTATGGAGACGCTGGACAACGGCAAGCTCCTGCGCGAGATGCGCGGCCAGCTGACGACGCTCCCCGAGTACTACCACTACTACGCGGGCCTGGCCGACAAGATCCACGGCGAGTACATCCCCACCTCGGACCGCCAGGTGCTCAACTACACGGCCCGCGAACCCCTGGGCGTGGTCGGCGCGATCACCCCCTGGAACTCCCCCCTCACCCTGACCAGCAGCAAGCTGGCGCCCGCGCTCTGCGCGGGCAACACGGTCGTGATCAAACCCTCGGAACACACCTCGGCGACGGTCCTGAGGCTCGCCGAACTGGCACTCGAAGCCGGCTTCCCGCCGGGCGCGGTGAACGTCGTCACCGGTTTCGGCGCGGAGGCCGGACAGGCCCTGGTCGACCACCGCGACCTGGCGAAGATCTCCTTCACCGGCAGTACGGCGACGGGCGCCCGTATCGCCGCGGCCACCGCGAGCCGCTTCATCGGCTCGACGCTCGAACTCGGCGGCAAGTCGCCCAACATCGTCTTCGAGGACGCGAACATCCCGAACGCGGCGATGGGTGTGGTGGCGGGCATCTTCGCCGCGGCAGGCCAGACCTGTATCGCGGGCAGCCGGGTCTTCGCGCACAGATCGGTCTACGACGAACTCCTCGACCGGGTCTCGGAACGCGCCCGGACGATCGTCATCGGCGACCCCCTCGACGAGAAGACCGAGCTGGGCCCGCTGGCCTTCGAGGACCAGCGCGACAAGGTCGCCGGATACGTCGACCTCGGCTGCGAGGAGGGCGCCCGGATCCTGACCGGCGGCCGGGCCACGGACGGCGGCGGCCTGGGCGGTTGGTTCTACGAGCCGACGGTCCTCGTGGACGTCGACAACGACATGCGCGTCGTACGGGAGGAGATCTTCGGCCCGGTCCTGGCGGTCATGCCGTTCGACACCGAGGAGGAGGCCGTACGACTGGCCAACGACACCGAGTACGGGCTCGCGGCCGGCGTCTGGACGACGAACCTCTCCCGGGCGCACCGGCTGGCGGCGCGCCTGGACGCCGGAACGGTCTGGGTCAACACGTACCGGGCCATGTCCCCGATGTCCCCGCGCCAGGGCTTCAAGAGCAGCGGTGTCGGCGTGGAGCACGGCACGGAGACGATCAGGGAGTACACGCGGCTGAAGAGCGTCTGGATCAACACGAGCGAGGAGCCGGTGGCGGACCCGTTCACGATGCGGAGCTGAGCCGGAATGCGACTGGTCGACAGAACAGCAGCGAAGGAGCAGTAGCCATGAGGTTTTCGTTGTTCGTGCACATGGAGCGCTGGGACGAGGAGGTCAGTCACCGGCAGCTCTTCGAGAACCTCTCCGAGCTGGCCCTGATGGCCGAGGCGGGCGGGTTCGGCACGGTGTGGATCGGTGAGCACCACTCGATGGAGTACACGATCTCCCCGAGCCCGATGCCGCTGCTCGCCCACCTCGCCGCGAAGACCTCGACGATCCGTCTCGGGGCCGGGACGGTCATCGCCCCGTTCTGGCACCCGCTCCGGGTCGCCGGTGAGTGCGCGCTGCTCGACGTCATCAGCGACGGCCGGATGGAGGTCGGACTGGCCCGGGGCGCCTACCAGTTCGAGTTCGACCGCCTGGCGGGCGGACTCCCGGCGGCGGACGGCGGCAAGCACCTGCGCGAACTCGTCCCCGCCGTCCGCGCGTTGTGGCAGGGCGACTACGCCCACGACGGCGAGATCTGGCAGTTCCCGACCTCGACGAGCGTCCCCAAGCCGATCCAGCGGCCCACCCCGCCCATGTGGATCGCGGCCCGCGACCCCGCCTCCCACGACTTCGCGGTGGCGCAGGGCTGCAACGTCATGGTCACGCCGCTGATGAAGGGCGACGAGGAAGTCGTAGACCTGAAGCGGAAGTTCGACACGGCGGTGGAGAACCACCCGGAGGTACCGCGCCCCGACCTGATGGTGCTGCGCCACACGCACGTCCACTCCCCCGACGACCCGGAGGGCTGGCGCCCGGCGGCAGAGGCGATCAACCGCTACTACCGCACGTTCGACGCATGGTTCGGCAACAAGGCGGCCCCCGTGAACGGCTTCCTGCCACCCAGCCCGGAGTCGAAGTTCGAGGACCGCCCGGAGTTCCGGCCGGAGTCCCTCCACAGAACGGCGATGATCGGCACCCCCGCCGAGGTCATCGAACGACTGCGCGCATACGACGAACTCGGCGTCGACGAGTACAGCTTCTGGATCGACAACAGCATGTCGCACGAGGAGAAGCGGGCGTCGCTGGAGCTGTTCATCAAGGAGGTCGTACCGGCCTTCCAATGAGCCGGGCCTCCAACGAACCGGACTGTCAGTGGGGCCTGCTTGGATACGGCCATGTCCGACCATGCGATCGAGGACCTGGTAGCGGACTCGATCCGCGTCCTGGACACCCACACCGAGCCGAACAACCCCCACGTCCGGGACTGGTTCGCGGCGCTGTACGCCTTCCAGGCCGGATACGACTGCTCGTTCACACACTTCCGCGTGCTGGACATCCTGCTGCGCCGCGGCCACACGTACCGCTTCCCACTCGCCCGGCACCCCGACCACGCCGAGAGATCCACCTACTTCGACTCACTGACCGAGTTCACGCAACTGCGCACCTTCGACGAGGACGCCCCCGACTTCGCCGGCTACGACTCCTGGCTCGAAGATGGCTACGTGGACCCGCCGTTCCTCTACTGCGACGCAGGCACGGCCCTGTGGCAACGCATGACGGCCGCAGGCGAACTCCACGGCCCGGACGCCACCCCACCCCGCCGCACCCCACTGATCGAGGTGGTCCACGAGATCGCAGTAGCCGCCGAGAAGGACCGAAACCATGAACTCATAGGCGAGTGGTACGCGTTCGGCTGCGAAACCCTCCTCGGCGGCCCCGCGGGCTGTCCCTACGACATCGACGAACTGGCCGAGATACCCGCCGTACGAGACCTGCGCGCGCTGGTCCGCCGCACCGAAGCCCTGCCCATCGCCCAACGGTCGCCCTACGCGATGCCGATGGAGCTCACCGACGACCAGGACCTCGAAGCGTGGTGGTGGCGCCTGTAGCGGCGAGGATTCACTGCCTCGGCTCGGGACACAACTCGGCGTACACGGGCTCGAAGTCAAAGGGGTACTGCACACAGCCGGCCCCCGCAAAGCACTGGACGGAGTGCCGACGCATCCGGGGCCCGTACCCAAGTCAAGGGCGAACACCGGGTATTCCCCTTCCCCGTCCGGCTCGGCGACGGCGAGAATCCGCCGGACGAGGACGAGGACAAGAAGAAGGACGAGGACGAGAGCGATCAGGGTAGAAAGGAGCCGACCCAGTCCGCGAACATCGCGTCTCCGAGCCGGGAAGAGAAGTAAGCGAAGGAAGCGAAGGAAGCGAAGGAAGGGAAGGAAGGGAAGGAAGTCATGTCGGACAGCTTTATGGTGGCCGCCCGCATACCGATGTCACGGGAGGGTTTCGAGGCGTGGCTGGGCACCCCCGGTGTCCGGCCTGGGCACGATAACGAACCCGGCCGACATGTTCGACGGCTGGCTCTGGAACGGCCGCCGGGCGGACACGGAATGGAATCCGTCGACGCGGAAAGGACGCCCAGAGAATACTTCGCCGAGGAGGGTCAACGAATTCAAGCCCGATCCCACCGCCGACACCGTGCTGTTCTGGGCCGAGACCGGAGCAAACCTCTGGGCCGCCGACGACACCGGCTGGCTGGCGGTCCTGTCGGTCGGCAAGAACGAGACACCTACGCCCGGTCGAGAGCCGATTCTTCGAGATGGTCGAGCGCCTGTCCGACGAGGAGGAGTCCTGGGACTGGGACTCCGACGAGGAGTCCCACACGAACACACCCCGCGACCCGGCCTTCACGGACCCTTCGGTACTGGAACAGCAGGCCCCCCGATAGAAGACTTGCTCGCCTCCTACAGGCTCTTCGTCACGACGGTAGCCGCCGACCCGCCACTGAGACCGCAACTGAGACCAGGGACCACAGAGCAGCACGCGCGCAGCGCCGCCACCGCATCCGACAAAAGCAAAAGCCCCAGGTCACGGCGAGTGAGTCCTGAGGCTTCCACAGAGCCGCCTTCGGGATTCGAACCCGAGACCTACGCATTACGAGTGCGTTGCTCTGGCCATCTGAGCTAAGGCGGCGCGCTGTCCGCACTATGGTGCGATCAGCAACGTCGGTAAGTCTACACAGTTTCCGAGGGTGCTCCGCACACCCCCCTGAGGCCTCCGAGGAGGCCTCAGCGCCGACGTCCGCCCCGATCCGGTCACCTCGCTACGAACATCGCTTCCCCTCCACCGGAGGCGTCCCCCGGAGCAGATACGCGTTGATCGTGCCGTCGATGCAGTCGCTGCCCCGACCGTACGCCGTGTGCCCGTCGCCCTCGTAGGTCAGGAGGCGGGCCGAGGAGAGTTGGCGGGCGAGGGACTGGGCCCAGGGGTACGGGGTCGCCGGGTCGCGGGTCGTGCCGACCACCACGATCGGGGCCGCGCCCTTCGCCTCGATGCGATGCGGCTCGCCCGTCGGCCGGACCGGCCAGTACGCGCAGTTCAGGGAGGCCCAGGCCATGGCCTCGCCGAAGACCGGGGACGCCTTCTCAAAGGTCGGCAGCGCATCGCGCACCTGGTCCGGGGTGGCGTACGCCGCCGGGAGGTCGAGGCAGTTCACGGCCGCGTTGGCGAACATCAGGTTCGAGTAGCGGCCGTCGGCGTCACGCTCGTAGTAGCTGTCGGCGAGGAGCAGCAGGCCCGCGCCGTCCTTGTCGCGCATCGCCGAGGTCAGCGACTCACGCAGTCGCGGCCAGTTGCTCTCGTCGTACATCGCGGCGATCACGCCGGTCGTGGCGAGGGCCTCGCCCAGCCGTCGGCCGTCCGCGTCGCCCGTCGGGATCGGCGACGCGTCGAGGCGGCGGAAGAACGCCTTCAGGTTCGTGCCGACCTCGCCCTCCTCCGTACCGAGCGGGCAGTCCGTCTGCCGTACGCAGTCCTTCGCGAACGCGTCGAACGCCGTCTCGAACCCCGCCGTCTGCCCGAGGCTCAGCCGGCTCGCGGACAGGGAGGGGTCCATCGCGCCGTCCAGGACGAGCCGGCCCACGCGCTTCGGGAAAAGACCCGCGTACGTCGCCCCGAGGAACGTCCCGTACGACGCCCCCACGTACGTCAGCCGCTCGTCGCCGAGCACCGCCCGCAGGATGTCCATGTCCCGGGCCGCCTCCACCGTGGACACATGCCGCAGCAGATCGGGCGAGCTGCTGCCGCAGCCCTCGGCGAACTCCTTGTACGCGCCGACCAGTTCATCCGCCTCCCGGGCGTTGTCGGGCGTCGCGTCCGTCTGCGTGTACGCGTCCATCTCGCGGCCGTCCAGGCACTCGACCGGCTCGCTGCGCGCCACCCCGCGCGGGTCGACCGCGACCATGTCGTAGCGCGCCCGGACCTCCGCCGGGTAGCCGATCCCCGCGTACGACTGCACGTACCCGACCGCCGAACCGCCCGGCCCGCCCGGGTTGACCAGCAGTGAGCCGAGCGACTTGCCCGGCCCCGTGGCCTTCTTGCGGGAGACGGCGAGCCTGACGTCACCCTCGGACGGAGCCGCGTAGTCGAGGGGTGCCTTCATCGTGGCGCATTGGAAACCGGGGACACCGCACGACCGCCAGCTCAGCTTCTGCGCGTAGTACGGCGCGAGCCCGGCCGGCTCCGTGTCCGCCGACGAACTCGCCGCACTCGTCGAACTCCCCGTGGAACAGGCGGAGACGAGCAGCGCGGCGACCGCGAGCAGGGTCCAGGTCTGACGAGGGATGCGCCTCATTTGCATTCACCGAGCGTAACCCTGAGGAGCCGGACAGATACTCTCCGTCCGCGATATGACTCATACGAGTTACGGCTGCCGACCAGCGGCCAGTGGCTGCCGACCATGAGCCGGTGAACCAGTGACCGTCAGCCCGCTGACCGTCAGCCAGCTCTCAGCGCCAGCGTCATCGCCTCCACCGCCAGCAGCGGTGCCACGTTGCGGTCCAGGGCCTCGCGGCATGCGGCGATCGCGTCGATGCGGCGGAGCGTCGACTCGGGTGAGCCGGCGCGGGCCAGCCGCTCCAGGGTGTCCTCGGCCTCCATGTTGGCGATCGCCAGGCGGGAGCCGAGCTGGAGGGCGAGGACGTCGCGGTAGAAGCCGGTGAGGTCGATCAGGGCGAGGTCGAGGGTGTCGCGCTGCGTACGCGTTCTCCGGCGCTTCTGCCGGTCCTCCAGCTCCTTCATCACGCCCGCCGTGCCACGCGGCATCCGGCCGCCCTGACCCGCGCCCATCGCCTGCTTCAGATCCTCCGTCTCCTTCACGTCGACGCCCTCGGCGAGCTGCTTGGCGTCCTCGGACGCCGAGTCGATCAGCTCCTGGGCCGCCTTCAGGCAACCGCCGACGTCCTCGACGCGGAGCGGCAGCTTCAGTACGGCGGCCCGGCGCTCGCGGGCCCGCGCGTCCGTCGCCAGCCGTCGGGCGCGCCCGATGTGGCCCTGGGTCGCCCGGGCGACGGTGTGCGCGACGTGCGGCTCGATGCCGTCCCGGCGGATGAGGATGTCGGCCACCGCCTCCACCGGCGGGGTGCGCAGCGTGAGGAGACGGCAGCGGGAGCGGATCGTGGGCAGTACGTCCTCGATGGACGGGGCGCACAGCAGCCACACCGTGCGCGGCGCGGGCTCCTCGACGGCCTTGAGCAGGACGTTGCCCGCGCCCTCCGTGAGGCGGTCCGCGTCCTCCAGGACGATGACCTGCCAGCGTCCGACGGCCGGTGACAGCTGGGCCCGCCGGACCAGGTCGCGGGTCTCCTTGACGCCGATGGAGAGCAGATCGGTACGGACGATCTGCACGTCGGAGTGCGTACCCACCATGCTCGTGTGGCAGCCGTCGCAGAACCCGCAGCCGGGAACTCCGCCGAGGGCCCGGTCGGGGCTCACGCACTGAAGGGCGGCGGCGAACGCTCGGGCCGCCGTGGACCGGCCCGAGCCGGGCGGGCCGGTGAAGAGCCAGGCGTGCGTCATCTTCGACGCCTCGGGCAGCGGCTCCCTCGCGGCGACGGCGGTGACCAGGGCGTCGGCATCCCGCGCGGCGGCCTCCAGCTGCGCGCTCACCTTCTCCTGACCCACCAGGTCGTCCCACACCGGCATGGGAGCACCGCCCTTCGCTCACGCCTTTACGTCACGCCATTACGTCACGCCGCCTCGGCAGGCCGTTTCCGCACGGCTCGCCCTGCGCAGTCCATTGTGCGGGCCACCACTGACAACGGGCCCCACGGGCAACAGACACGCACCCTCACCAGCAACAGGTACGAGCCCTCACCGGCAACGGGCACACGTCCTCACCAGCAACAGGCACGGTCCCTCGCCGACACCAGCCCCGTCACAGCAGTCCGGCCTCAGCGGCGCCGCCCGCCCCGCCCCCGCCCCTCGTCCCGGCCATCGTCCTCGCGCGGCCCGAGCAGCTCGTCGGCCAGCGTCGGCAGATCGTCCAGCGGAGTCTCCTCCGCCCAGTCGGAGCGGGGACGGCGACGCGGAGCGCCGTCGGCATCGACCTGGGGCAACTCCCGCGTACGGTCCTCACCGGCCCCGGACTGCCCGTCCGCCCGCTCGTCCCGGAAGAACCCGGGCGGCACCCGATCCGCGGGCCCACTGCCGCGCCGACCCGCACTGTCCTCCCGTACGGGAGGCAGCACCGCGGTCTCATCGGCCGCACCCGGCACCACGGGCGGCAGCACAGCCGTCTCGTCAGCCGCCCCCGGAGGAACCGGCGGCAACACCGCGGTCTCGTCCGCCGCACCCGGCACCACAGGAGGCAGCACAGCCGTCTCATCGGCGGCCCCCGGAGGAACCGGCCGCAGCACAGCAGTCTCGTCCGAAGCCCCAGAAGGCACCGGCGGCTTCTGCAGCTTGGCGGTCACCTCCGAATCGGAACCGCGAGACCGCCCGCCACCCGCCTCACCAGAACCAGAACCAGACCCCGAATCCGAACCCGAAGCCCCAGCCGCACCCTTGCCCGCACCGGCACCCGTGCCCGAAGCCCCACCCGAACCAGCACCAGCACCCGCACCCGCAGAACCCGAAGCAGCCTCCTCAGCCTCAGCCGCCGCCGAAGCAGCCGCGGCAGCAGCTGCAGCCGAAGCCGCCGCCTCCGCAGCCTGCCTCCGCTCCGCCTCCGCCCGAACCAGCGCCTCCTCGGCCTTCCGCTGCTTCTCCAGCCGCCGTTCCTCCGCCTCCGCGCGGAGCCTCGCCTCGTCCTCGGCCTGCTTGCGTCGGCGGTCCTCGTCGGCCTTGCGGCGGGCCTCGGCCTCGGCGCGGGCCTTCTCCTCCGCCAGCAGCCGCGCCCGCTCTTCCTCGGCGCGGCGGCGCGCGTCCTCGGCTCGCTGCCGGGCCTCCTCCGCCTGGCGTTCGGCCTCGCGGCGCTGCGCCTCCTCCAGCTCGCGGCGCTTGCGCTCCTCCTCCTCGGCGCGCAGCCGGGCCAGCGTCTCCTGACGCTCGCGCTCGACGCGCTCCTCCTCGGCCTTGCGCGCGGCCTCTTCCTCCGCCTTGCGCCTGGCCTCCTCCTCGGCTGCCTTGCGGGCCTCTTCCTGGGCCTTCACCTCGGCCTCGGAGAGGGGCAGCATCAGGTCGAGCCGGTGACGGACGACCGTCGTGACCGCTTCGGGCTCCTGGCCGGCGTCCACGACCAGATAGCGGCCCGCGTCGGCGGCGGCCAGCGTGAGGAAACCGGACCGTACGCGCTCGTGGAACTCGGCCGGCTCCGACTCCAGCCGGTCCGGTGCCTCCGTGAACCGCTCCCGCGCGGCCTCCGGGGAGACGTCCAGCAGGACGGTCAGATGCGGCACCAGTCCGTCGGTCGCCCAGCGCGAGATCCGCGCGATCTCCGTCGGGGACAGGTCCCGGCCCGCGCCCTGATACGCCACCGACGAATCGATGTACCGGTCCGAGATGACGACCGCGCCCCGCTCCAGAGCGGGCCGTACGACCGTGTCGACGTGCTCCGCGCGGTCCGCCGCGTACAGCAGCGCCTCCGCGCGGTGCGAAAGCCCGGCACTCGACACGTCCAGCAGGATCGAACGCAGTCGCTTGCCCACCGGGGTCGCCCCGGGCTCGCGCGTGACCACGACCTCGTGGCCCTTGGCCCTTATCCACTCGGCGAGCGCCGTCGCCTGCGTGGACTTGCCGGCCCCGTCCCCGCCCTCCAGGGCGATGAAGAAACCGTTCGAAGCGGGTGCCTGTACGGGGTCGTCGCCACCGCGCACCGCGTCCCGCAGGTCGTGCCGCAGCGGTACGCCGGACCGGTCGTCGACCTTGGCGAGGACCAGCGCGGCCACCGGCAGCAGCAGCGCGCCCACCAGCATCAGCGTGAACGCCGCGCCGCCGTGCGCGAACACGAACTTGCCGCTCTCCAGGCGGTGCGGGCCGATGAGCGCCGCCACCAGGGGTGCGATCAGCGCGGCCAGCGCCACGGACACCCGTACGACCGCGTGCAGATGCTCCGTCAGCCGCGTCCGCCGCTGGTCCTCGGTCTCCTGGTCGAGCAGCGTGTGCCCGGTGTTGGCGGCGACACCCGCGCCGATGCCCGCGAGGCCGACGATCAGCAGGACCGTCGTCACGTCCGGGACCAGCCCGGCGCCGAGCAGCGCGACCCCGGTGAAGGCGAGGGCCAGCGCGAGCAGCCGGCGCCGCGACAGCGACACCAGCACCTTCGGTGCCGTACGGATGCCGACGACCGTGCCGCCGGTCAGCGCGAGGACGAGCAGCCCGTACGTCACCGGGCCGCCGCCCAGGTCCTTGGCGTGCAGCACGGCCACGGAGACGGCGGCCGCGACGGCGCCTGCGACGGCCGCGCAGGCCAGGACGAGCAGCGGGATCGCGCCCGTACGCCCCGTTTCGGCGACCGTGCCTGACTTGGGGCGGCGCAGGCCTTCGAGCGGTGACCGCGCGCGCGGGGTGCGTGCGTCGGGCAGTTCCAGGGCGGTGAGCACGGACAGCGAGGCGGCGAACAGCCCGGCCGCGACGTACGACCCGAAGGCCCCCTGGTGCCGGCCGAACCACTCGATGCCCGTGCCCAGCAGGTTGTTGACCAGCCCGGCGGCGACGAGCGCGGCGCCCGCGAGGGGCAGCGCGACGAAGGTCGTACGCAGGGACAGGCGCCGCAGGGCGTCCATGTGGTCCGGCAGCGGGCGGACGGTCGCCCCCTCCGGGGGAGGCGTGGGCAGCAGCGCGGGCGCCGCGCTCTCCCGGCACACCGTCCAGAAGCGCTCGGCGACACCGCTCACGAAGGCGGTGACCAGGAGGACGGCAAGGGCGTTCTCCGGCGTCCAGTCGATCCACAGGGGCGCGATGATCAGCAGGACGGCGCGCAGCCCGTCGGCGCCGACCATGGTCCAGCGGCGGTCGAGCGGACCCTCCTGGGAGGTGAGCGACGTGAGCGGGCCGAGCAGGACCGCGCCGAAGAGCAGCGTGGCCAGAACTCGTGCCCCGAAGACGGCGGTCACGGCGAGCGCCACGCCCCGGTAGCCTCCGCCGAACGAGCCCTGAGCGATGGCCGCCTGGAGGGCGAGCACCACCAGGACCAGCAGTGCGAGCGCGTCACCGACGCCGCCCACCAGCTGGGCGCTCCACAGCCGCTTCAGCTGGGGCTGGCGCAGCAGGGCGCGGACGGCGCGTTCGCGGGAGTCCGCGACCAACGCGTCGTCGGGGGCCTTGTGGATGGCCGTTGGCTGCTCGGCTGGCGTCATGCTTTCAGCCTATCGGCAGCCACCGACAGCCCGAAGTTGCCGTCCGTACGCGCGACCGCCCCGACACCTGATGGTGTCGGGGCGGTTATTTAACGAAGCTCGCGCGCAGACGAAGTGAAGATCACTCACTCCTCGCTTGTGCCACCTGTGACCCTCGAACTCGAAGCGGTCGCCTTCTTGGCCGGAGCCTTCTTGGCGGCCGTCTTCTTCGCGGTGGTCGTCTTGGCGGCCGTCGTCTTCTTGGCGGCGGCCGTCTTCGTCGTGGCCGCCTTCTTGGCGGGGGCCTTCTTCGCCGGCGCCTTCTTCGCGGTCTTCTTGGCCGGGGACTTGGCGCGCTTCTCGGCGAGCAGCTCGTAGCCGCGCTCCGGGGTGATGTCCTCGACGCTGTCGCCGGAGCGCAGGGTCGCGTTGCTCTCCCCGTCGGTGACGTACGGCCCGAAGCGACCGTCCTTCACGACGACCGGCTTTCCGCTGACCGGGTCCGTGCCCAGCTCCTTCAGCGGCGGCTTGGCGGCGGCCCGGCCGCGCTGCTTGGGCTGGGAGTAGATCTCCAGCGCCTCGTCGAGGGTGATCGTGAAGAGCTGGTCCTCGGTCTGCAGGGACCGCGAGTCCGTGCCCTTCTTCAGGTACGGGCCGTAGCGGCCGTTCTGCGCGGTGATCTCCACGCCTTCGGCGTCCTTGCCGACGACCCGGGGCAGGGACATCAGCTTGAGCGCGTCGGCCAGGGTGACCGTGTCCAGGGTCATCGACTTGAACAGCGAGGCCGTACGCGGCTTGACGGCGTTCTTGCCGGTCTTCGGGGTGCCCTCGGGGAGCACCTCGGTGACGTACGGGCCGTAGCGGCCGTCCCTGGCGATGATCTGGTGGCCGGACTCGGGGTCGGCGCCCAGCTCGAAGTCGCCGCTCGGCTTGGCGAGCAGCTCCTCCGCCAGTTCGATCGACAGCTCGTCGGGAGCGAGGTCCTCGGGGACGTCCGCGCGCTGGTGGTTCTCGGAGTCCTTCTCGCCGCGCTCGATGTACGGGCCGTAGCGCCCGACCCGCAGCACGATGTCGTTGCCCACCGGGAACGACGACACCTCGCGGGCGTCGATCGCGCCCAGGTCGGTCACCAGCTCCTTGAGACCGCCGAGGTGGTCCCCGTCGCCGTTGCCCGCCTCGGCCGCGCCGCCGACGGCGGGAACGCCCTTGGCGCCCTCGCCGAAGTAGAAGCGCTTGAGCCACGGCACGGACTGTGCCTCGCCGCGGGCGATGCGGTCGAGGTCGTCCTCCATGCGGGCGGTGAAGTCGTAGTCGACGAGCCGCCCGAAGTGCTTCTCCAGGAGGTTGACCACGGCGAAGGACAGGAAGGACGGCACGAGGGCCGTGCCCTTCTTGAAGACATAGCCGCGGTCGAGGATCGTGCCGATGATCGACGCGTACGTCGACGGGCGGCCGATCTCGCGCTCTTCCAGCTCCTTGACCAGCGACGCCTCGGTGTAGCGGGCCGGGGGCTTGGTGGCGTGCCCGTCGACCGTGAGCTCCTCGGCGGACAGGGCGTCGCCCTCGTTCACCTGGGGCAGACGCTTCTCGCGGTCGTCCAGCTCGGCGTTCGGGTCGTCGGCGCCTTCGACGTACGCCTTCAGGAAGCCGTGGAAGGTGATCGTCTTGCCGGAGGCGCTGAACTCGGCGTCCCGGCCGTCGGCGGCGGTGCCCGCGATCTTGACGGTGACCGAGTTGCCGACCGCGTCCTTCATCTGGGAGGCGACGGTGCGCTTCCAGATCAGCTCGTAGAGCCGGAACTGGTCGCCGGTCAGGCCGGTCTCGGCAGGCGTGCGGAAACGATCACCCGACGGGCGGATCGCCTCGTGCGCCTCCTGCGCGTTCTTGACCTTCCCGGCGTACGTCCGCGGGGACGAGGGCAGGTAGTCGGCGCCGTAGAGCTGGGTGACCTGGGCACGGGCGGCGGAGATCGCCGTGTCCGACAGGGTCGTGGAGTCCGTACGCATATAGGTGATGAAGCCGTTCTCGTACAGCTTCTGCGCCACCTGCATGGTCGCCTTCGCACCGAAGCCGAGCTTGCGGCTGGCCTCCTGCTGGAGCGTCGTCGTACGGAACGGGGCGTACGGCGAGCGGCGGTACGGCTTCGACTCGACCGAGCGGACGGCGAAGCCGGTGTTCTCCAGGGCGGCGGCGAGGGCGCGGGCGTTCGCCTCGTCGAGGTGGAGGGTGTTCGCGCTCTTGAGTTGTCCCAGGGAGTCGAAGTCGCGGCCCTGCGCGACCCGCCTGCCGTCGACGGCTGTGAGGCGGGCGACCAGCGACGACGGGTCCGACGAGTCCCCCGCGCGGCCGGTCGCGAAGGTCCCCGTCAGGTCCCAGTACTCAGCAGAACGGAAAGCGATGCGCTCGCGTTCCCGTTCCACCACAAGTCGTGTGGCGACCGACTGGACACGGCCCGCCGACAGTTTCGGCATGACCTTCTTCCAGAGGACCGGCGAGACCTCGTAGCCGTAGAGGCGGTCGAGGATGCGGCGGGTCTCCTGGGCGTCGACCAGCTTCTGGTTCAGCTCGCGCGGGTTGGCGACGGCGGCCTGGATCGCGGCCTTGGTGATCTCGTGGAAGACCATCCGCTTGACCGGGACCTTGGGCTTCAGGACTTCCTGGAGGTGCCACGCGATGGCCTCGCCCTCGCGGTCCTCATCGGTGGCGAGGAAGAGTTCGTCGGAGTCCTTCAGCAGGTCCTTGAGCTTCTTGACCTGGGCCCGCTTGTCCGCGTTGACCACGTAGATCGGCTGGAAGTCGTGTTCGACGTCCACACCGAGGCGGCGCACCTCGCCGGTGTACTGCTCGGGCACCTCGGCGGCGCCGTTGGGGAGGTCGCGGATGTGCCCGACGCTCGCTTCGACGACGTATCCGGGGCCGAGATAGCCCTTGATCGTCTTCGCCTTGGCAGGCGACTCGACGATGACGAGTCGGCGGCCGCCGTGTGCGGTCTCGCTGGTCGGGGACAACTTCGCTCTTCTCTCCGGTCGACACTGGGGTCTCCCCCGGCTGCCGTGCTCCCGGGGTCGGGTCATGCTGACGCTGCGGAGTGTGACGGTACATCCCGCCCCCGTGTCAAACGGGAAAAGCCCGCAACGGCCACTCGAACGGTAACCCGACTACCGCCATTCCTGCCGCCCGGAGTGTCGACCTGCCCCTTCGCGCCTATCCGGAGGGTGACCTCCCAGTTACCGGCGGACCCTCCGCCGTATGCGCCGCACGGCCGTCTCTCCCGCACCTCACACCCGGGTGAAGCACCATGCGCCGACCCCGAGGGCGACCAGCGCGGCGACGCTCGCGAGGGCCGCGGATGCGACGGGGTTCACACCGAGGGCGACGGGCGCCCGGTTCCGTACCCGGGCCGCGGTCCACACAAGCAGCCCGCCCCCGAACAGGGCGAACACCACTCCCGCGAAGATCGCCGGTCCGCTCTCCATATCCCTGCCCGCCCCTTTTCCGCCCGCCCGGGAGTCCCCGGACCCGGGAGGCTGGCACGTCCGGGAAGCCTCCGCGCGAACCCGAGGTGAACGCCGGACGGACGACGGCCCCGCGTCCCTGTGAGTACCCGCCGAGCACCCCCGGAGCACGCACGCGAACGGCCCGGCCGACCACGGTCCGTCGCGACCCGACCCCCGCGAATCTCACAGCCGGTACGCGCGGCCCGCCCCGGCCCGGCCGACCAACTCGGCGCGAATATGCCGCCCGGCCCCCGCCACCCGCACACTCGGTACGACGGTCACGAGCGAGGGCTACGACGGCACAGGCGCCGCAACCGGCCCGCCCGCGCCACCCGCGCGCTTCCCCACGCCTCACGCGCCGCCCCTGTACCTCCCACCTCCGTACGGCTGACGAGTACGCGACCTGCCGTACCGAACCCGGCCGCGGCACCCCCCTCGACCATGGTCGTCACGGCGTAGCCGCCAGCCCCACCACAGCGGACCGAACGTACTCACCCGCCCGCCGGCTCCAGGAACCCCAGCTCCACCAGCAGCCGGATCTGCGCGGGCGTCCGGTCCCGCAGCGACACCGGGTCCTCGCCGACCAGTTGGGCGATGGCGTCCAGGATCCGCCCCGCGCTCAGCGTGCCATCGCACACGCCGGCGAAGCCCGCGCCGACCGTGTCCACCTTGGTGGCCCGGCACATCCCGCGGTGCTGGCGCAGCACCACATGCTCCGGGTCCTCGGCGCCGGGCAGCCCGACCTGCTCCTGCACGACCTCGCTCCCCAGTCTGAAGTGCGCGGCGAGCAGGGCCGCGTCGTCGTGCGCACGCAGATAGTCCACGCGGTCGAAGTGCGCCCGGACCGTGTCCCCGAGCGGTTGTTCGACGGGGTGCGGCCACTCCTCCACGGTGATCGAGGGCTCGGCGGCCCCCGTCTTCCGCAGTGTGATCCAGCCGAACCCGACCGACTTCACCTTGCGCGCCTCGAACTCGTCCAGCCACGCGTCGTACCGCGCCCGGTACTCCGCCGGGTCCGAGCGGTGGTCACCGGCGTCGCGCAGCCACAGCTCGGCGTACTGCGTGACGTCTTGCACCTCGCGCTGCACGATCCAGGCATCGCACCCGCGCGGCACCCAGGACCTGAGTCTGTCCTGCCAGTCCTCCCCTTCCACGTGCTGCCAGTTGGCGAGGAACTGTGCGAAACCGCCCTCGCGCAGCCGTTCCCCCGCCTCCTGAACGAGCGTGCGGCACAGATCGTCCCCGCCCATCCCGCCGTCCCGGTAGGTGAGCCGCGCGCCCGGCGAGATCACGAACGGCGGGTTGGAGACGATCAGGTCGTACGTCTCGTCCTCCCGGACCGGCTCGAAGAGCGAGCCCTCGCGCAGATCGGCCGCCGGGGCGCCGGACAGGGCGAGCGTCAGCGCGGTGATGTGCAGGGCACGGGGGTTGAGGTCGGTCGCCGTCACGCGCGTGGCGTGCCGGCCGGCGTGCAGCGCCTGGATCCCGGAGCCGGTCCCGAGATCGAGCGCGGCGGCGACCGGCGTACGCACGGTGATACCGGCGAGGGTCGTGGAGGCACCGCCCACGCCGAGGACGACACCCTCGTCCCGACTGCCGATGCCACCGGCGCCGCCGACCGCGCACCCCAGGTCGGACACGATGAACCAGTCCTCGCCGTCCGGCCCGCCGTACGGCCGTACATCGACGGCCGCGGCCACTTCATCGCCGTCTCCAGGGACCAGCCACCCGCTCGCCACACAGTCGTCGACGGGCAGCACGCCCGCCACGCGCGCGTGGGGCACGGGTTGCTGCAACAGGAAGAGCCGTACGAGCAGTTCCAGCGGCGTGTCGCCGCGGGTGGCCCGGAGCGCGGGCACGGTCTCGCTGCGCGCCAGGGCGGCGTACGCGGGCGCGCCGAGCAGGTCGAGCAGCCCGTCGGCGGTGAAGTCGGCGGCCAGAAGGGCGTCCCGGAGGCGCTGGGTGACGTCGGGGTGGTCGGCGGAGGGCAGGGCGTGCAGGCTGGCGTTACTCACGCCTCCCATTGTGTCCGCCCCGCCGCTCCGCCGCGCACGCCTGTGGACAGACGCGCGCGGACACCCCGTACGCCTGTGGAAAACTCCCGCAGAGGTCAGCTGGCGGCCGAGGAGGCCGACGGGGCCGCGGTCGTCGACTTGCAGCTCTCCTGCTTGGCCATCGCCTTGCCGACGTCGCCCTCTTCCAAGGCCTTCAGGGCGTCGTTGCCGCTCTGGCTGAGCTTGTCCAGCTGGGTGGCGACACCCTTGAGACCGTCGGCGAACTTCGCCTGGTCCTTGGTGTCGAGTTCGTCCACCTGCTTCTTGAGGCCCGCGTAGGAGGCCGAGATGTCGTTGAGCTCCTTGACGGCGTTCGTCTTCTTCGTCTCGCCGTCGTCGACGTTGGGCGCGCCCGCCGTGTTCACGGCCGTGCCGATCGCCTTGTAGGCGTCCGCCATGTCCTGGAAGGCCTGTGCGTCGGTCTTCTGGACGGCCTCGGGGGTGCTGTTGTCCGAGGTCTCCTTCTGGATCGCGGCGTTGGCGGCCTCGATCTTCTGCGCCTGCGGTTTCACCGCGTCGCACACCTGCTTGGCCCAGGCATCCAGCTTCTCGTTGCCGTCGTCGCTGCTGCATCCCGACAGCGCCAGTACCAGTACCGCACCGCCGGACAGTGCGACCGCGAGCTTCTTGTTCACCGGATTGGTCCCTTCCATGGCTCTCGGCCCCGGAACATACACGCCAACTGGGCGACATCAGCGTGACGGACATCCGCTTGATGTGTTATTGCAGCCATTTGCACCAAGAGAGATAAGGCTCACGGAAATGCCGTGCAACCCACGCCAAGCGGGCGGACGACGCGTCAAAACGCGCCGTCCGCCCGCTTGTTGGCCGATTCCTGACCGGCTGCGCTACGAAACCACCGCGGGATCAGCCGACTTGGCCACCCGCTGCGCCTCCTCCTCGTCGTCCCCGGCGACCCCGCGCCGCTTCGACACGTACACCGCGCCCACGATCACCGCGATCGACAGGACCGCGATGACGATGCGCAGGGCGAGGTTCTCGTCGTCGCCGTAGCTGAACTTGACGATCGCGGGCGCGATGAGCAGCGCGACCAGGTTCATCACCTTCAGCAGCGGGTTGATGGCCGGGCCCGCGGTGTCCTTGAACGGGTCGCCCACGGTGTCGCCGATGACGGTCGCCGCATGGGCCTCGCTGCCCTTGCCGCCGTGATGACCGTCCTCCACGAGTTTCTTCGCGTTGTCCCACGCGCCACCGGAGTTGGCGAGGAACACCGCCATCAGCGTGCCGGTGCCGATCGCGCCCGCGAGAAACGCGCCGAGTGCGCCGACGCCGAGCGTGAACCCGATGGCGATGGGCGCCAGGACGGCCAGCAGCCCGGGCGTGGCGAGTTCCCTGAGCGCGTCCCTCGTACAGATGTCGACGACGCGCCCGTACTCCGGTTTCTCGGTGTAGTTCATGATCCCGGGGTGTTCGCGGAACTGCCGCCGCACCTCGTAGACGACCGAACCCGCCGACCGCGAGACCGCGTTGATCGCCAGCCCGGAGAACAGGAAGACGACCGCCGCGCCGGCGATCAGACCGACCAGGTTGTTGGGCTGTGAGATGTCCATCACGAGGTTCATCGGCCCGCCCTCGCCGACCTTCTCGCCGACCTCCCGCGCCGCGGTCGTGATCGCGTCGCGGTACGACCCGAAGAGCGCCGACGCGGCCAGGACGGCCGTGGCGATGGCGATGCCCTTGGTGATGGCCTTGGTGGTGTTGCCGACGGCGTCCAGGTCGGTGAGGACCTGCGCGCCCGCGCCCTGAACGTCGCCGGACATCTCGGCGATGCCCTGCGCGTTGTCGGAGACCGGCCCGAAGGTGTCCATGGCCACGATCACACCGACCGTGGTGAGCAGGCCGGTGCCGGCCAGTGCCACCGCGAACAGCGCGAGCATGATGGACGTACCGCCCAGCAGGAACGCCCCGTACACGCCGAGGCCGATCAACAGGGCGGTGTAGACGGCCGATTCGAGCCCGATGGAGATACCGGCGAGGACGACGGTGGCCGCGCCGGTGAGGGAGCTCTTGCCGATGTCCCGTACGGGTCGGCGAGTCGTCTCGGTGAAGTAGCCGGTCAGTTGCTGGATCAGGGCGGCCAGCACGATGCCGATGGCCACCGCGAGGAGCGCGAGGATCCGCGGATCGCCGTCCTTGGCGGCGATGGCGGCGTCGGTGATCCCGTCGAGTTCGGCGTACGTCGACGGCAGATAGACGTAGACGGCGATCGCGACGAGTGCGAGCGAGATCACCGCGGAGATGAAGAAGCCGCGGTTGATCGCGGTCATGCCGCTGCGGTCGGACCTCTTCGGCGCCACAGCGAAGATGCCGACCATCGCCGTGAGGACGCCGATCGCGGGCACCAGGAGCGGGAAGGCGAGCCCGGCGTCGCCGAAGGCGGCCTTGCCGAGGATCAGCGCGGCGACGAGCGTCACGGCGTACGACTCGAAGAGGTCGGCCGCCATGCCCGCGCAGTCGCCGACGTTGTCGCCCACGTTGTCGGCGATGGTCGCGGCGTTGCGCGGGTCGTCCTCCGGGATGCCCTGCTCGACCTTGCCGACCAGGTCGGCGCCGACGTCGGCGGCCTTGGTGAAGATGCCGCCGCCGACCCTCATGAACATGGCGATGAGGGCCGCGCCGAGGCCGAAGCCTTCGAGCACCTTCGGCGCGTCGGCCGCGTACACCAGCACCACGCAGGAGGCGCCCAGCAGGCCGAGGCCCACCGTGAACATGCCGACGACACCGCCCGTACGGAAAGCGATCTTCATCGCTTTGTGGGAGACCTCGGTGAGATCCTTTTCCGGCTCACCTTCCGCCGGAGTCGCCTCCCGCGCCGCGGCTGCCACGCGCACATTGCTGCGCACAGCGAGCCACATGCCGATATAGCCGGTGGCCGCGGAGAACGCGGCGCCGATCAAGAAGAACACCGACCGTCCGGCGCGCTGATTCCAGTCGTCGGCGGGCAGCAGCATCAGCAGGAAGAAGACGATCACGGCGAATACGCCGAGCGTCCGCAACTGCCGTGCCAGATAGGCGTTCGCGCCTTCCTGGATCGCCTTCGCGATCTCCTTCATGCTGTCGGTGCCCTCGCCCGCCGCGAGCACCTGGCGCACCAGCACCCCGGCGACCACGAGCGCCGCCAGGGCTACGACCCCGATGACCATCACGAGCAGACGGTTGTCGTCGGTCAGTACTGCGGCTGCGAAGGTTGTGGGTTGATCGAACCGATGAGGGGTAGAAAGCCCCGCCATTCGTCCTCCTTGACGCTTGGGCTGAGCTCAAGATGTGGACGGATTGTAGGTACCGGAAGCTGATCAAAACAGTACGCGGAAACGGAATAGATCGCCCCATGCTATTCAGCAAATGATCGACAGAAGATCCATTGACCCACATGGCGTAATGCCGCAGACGCATTCACGCGTGATCGAATTCGTGATCGAATTATCGTGCGACTGATCGTGAATACCTTCACGAAGGGATCGTGAATAGCTTCACTAATCCCGGAACCCGTCGCCAAAAACGCCAAGGGCCCTGCTCAGCAGGGCCCTTGAGGCTGTACGGGGTTGAGGTCGGCGTCGAATATCAGGGGAGGAGCGTGACCGGCGGCGTGGTTGGCCAGCTCATGCGGATAGATCCGCCGTTCTCCCCTGCGGTGACCTCGACGTCGTCGACGAGGCCGCTGATGACCGCGAGGCCCATCTCGTCCTCCTCGGCATCCACGTCCGCGTCGCCGCCGGCACCCGGAGCGTTGTCGCCGGGAGCCGATCGGGGCGCTTCGTCGCCGACCTCGATGGAGAACTGCTTCTCCTCCTCGATCAGCGTCACCCGCACCGGGTCCGGGATGCCACTGCTCTGGTGCAGTCCGACGGCACGCGAACAGGCCTCGCCGACGGCGAGTCGCACCTCGTCGAGTACGGCCTCGTCCACTCCGGCCCTGCGCGCCACCGCTGCCGCCACCAGTCGGGCGGTCCTGACGTGCTCGGGCAGCGCGCTGAAGCGGAGTTCAACGGTGGCCATGCATCCCCCTCGGAATACGGGCGTGCGGTCAGGGGGCCAGGTCGCCGAGACCCGGACCCCCCTCGTTAACTTCTTCCGTCACGAACGTGTGCACGGGTGACCGCACACGCGTCCGGTAAACGGCCGTCAGTCGGTGGCCGCCACCGCTTCGTCGACCGAGGTGTGGATCGGGAACACCTTGGTGAGACCGGTGATGCGGAAGATCTTCAGAATGCGCTCCTGGTTGCAGACCAGGCGCAGCGAGCCCTCATGGGCACGCACACGCTTCAGGCCACCGACCAGCACGCCGAGCCCGGTGGAGTCGAGGAAGTCGACACCCTCCATGTCGACGACGAGGTGAAAACTCCCGTCGTTGACCAGCTCGACCAGCTGCTCACGCAGCTTGGGCGCGGTATAAACGTCGATTTCGCCACCGACCTCGACGACCGTACGATCGCCGACGGTACGGGTCGACAGGGACAGGTCCACGGATCCTCCAGCACCTTGCTATCGAGCGGTCATCCCAAGGGACACCTCGGCAGAGTCCCCAGGACGGTTCGCCAGCCGCGATGGCATTCAATCACTTACCGCAGGGCGTGCACGACGCCTTGGGCCCATTGTCCGTCACGCCAGTGACACACTCGATCCCGATGGCCAAGAATCACCGATCCGAACGACCCTCGACTTTCGCCGCCTCGCGGCCGGATCCGGGCACGATCCTGGACCGGCTCGCCTCGGGGCCGAGCCGGGCTTCGCGCATCACTCATACGGAGCACTTGCCCCCACGTGCGGGCCGCCATGCCGTCTGGCCCGACCGGATTCGCGCCGAGGTCGTCGCGGCCGTCCAGGCCGCCGGTATCGAACACCCGTGGGCCCACCAGGCACTGGCCGCCGAGCACGCCCTGGACGGCGAGAACGTGATCGTCGCCACAGGCACCGCCTCGGGCAAGTCGCTCGCGTATCTCGTACCGGTCCTCTCGTGCCTCCTGGACGGCTCCGAGGCCCCCAACGGCCGCGGGGCGACCGCCCTGTACCTCGCCCCGACCAAGGCTCTCGCCGCCGACCAGCGGCGTTCCGTGAAGGAACTTTCACAACCTTTGGGAAACGCGGTGCGACCGGCCGTGTACGACGGCGACACCCCCTTCGAGGAGCGCGAGTGGGTCCGCCAGTACGCGAACTACGTCCTGACCAACCCGGACATGCTGCACCGGGGGATACTCCCGTCCCACACCCGCTGGTCCTCCTTCCTGAAGTCGCTGAAGTACGTCGTCATCGACGAATGCCACACCTACCGCGGTGTCTTCGGCTCCCACGTCGCCCAGGTCCTGCGCCGGCTGCGCCGCCTGTGCGCCCGCTACGGCGCCTCTCCCGTCTTCCTGCTCGCCTCCGCCACGGCCGCCGAACCGTCCGTCGCCGCCCGCCGGCTGACCGGCCTCCCGGTGGTCGAGATCGCCGACGACGCCTCCCCGCGCGGTGAACTGGTGTTCGCCCTCTGGGAGCCCCCGCTCACCGAACTGCACGGCGAGAAGGGCGCGCCCGTCCGCCGTACGGCCACCGCCGAGACCGCCGACCTGCTGACCGACCTCACCGTCCAGGGCGTGCGCTCGGTGGCCTTCGTACGCTCCCGGCGCGGCGCCGAGCTGATCGCGGTGATCGCCCAGGAACGCCTCGCCGAGGTCGACCGGTCCCTCGCCCGCCGCGTGGCCGCCTACCGCGGCGGCTACCTCCCCGAGGAGCGCAGAGCCCTCGAACAGGCTCTCCACTCCGGCGAACTCCTCGGCCTAGCCGCCACCACCGCCCTCGAACTCGGCATCGATGTCTCGGGGTTGGACGCCGTCGTCATCGCCGGCTACCCGGGCACCCGTGCCTCCCTGTGGCAGCAGGCGGGCCGCGCCGGACGTACCGGACAGGGCGCGCTGGCGATCCTGGTCGCCCGCGACGACCCGCTGGACACGTTCCTCGTCCACCACCCGGAGGCCCTGTTCGACCAGCCGGTCGAGTCGACGGTCCTCGACCCGGACAACCCGTACGTCCTGGCGCCCCACCTGTGCGCGGCGGCGGCCGAATCACCCCTGGTCGAGGAGGACCTGGAGCTGTTCGGCCCCGAGACCGCGGCCCTGCTCCCGCAGTTGGAGGCCGCGAAGCTGCTGCGCCGCCGCACGAAGGCCTGGCACTGGACCCGCCGTGAACGGGCCGCCGACCTGACCGACATCCGGGGCGGTGGCGGCAACCCGGTCCAGATCGTCGAGGAGGGCACGGGACGGCTGCTGGGCACAGTGGACGCGGGCGCCGCGCACACGGCCGTGCACGAGGGCGCGGTCCACCTCCACCAGGGCCGCACCTATCTCGTCCGCTCCCTCGATCTGAAGGACTCGGTCGCGCTGGTCGAGGAGGCGAGTCCGCCGTATTCGACGGTCGCCCGCGACACGACGTCCATCGCCGTCCTGGAGACGGACACCGAGATCCCCTGGGGCGACGGCCGCCTCTGCTACGGCTCCGTCGAGGTCACCAACCAGGTCGTCTCCTTCCTGCGCCGACGTGTCATCACCGGTGAAGTCCTGGGCGAGACAAAGCTCGACCTCCCTCCGCGTACGCTGCGCACCCGCGCCGTGTGGTGGACCGTCACCGAGGACCAGCTCGACGCCGCCCGCATCAACCCGGAGATCCTCGGCGGCGCCCTGCACGCCGCCGAACACGCGTCGATCGGCATGCTGCCCCTCTTCGCGACCTGCGACCGCTGGGACATCGGCGGCGTCTCCGTCCCGCTCCACCCGGACACCCTCCTTCCCACGGTCTTCGTGTACGACGGCCACCCGGGCGGCGCGGGCTTCGCGGAGCGCGCCTTCCACACGGCCCGCTCCTGGCTGACGGCCACCCGCCAGGCCATCGCCTCCTGCGAGTGCGACGCCGGCTGCCCGTCCTGCGTCCAGTCCCCCAAGTGCGGCAACGGCAACGAGCCCTTGCACAAGCGGGGGGCGGTGCGGCTGCTGACGGTGCTGTTGCAGGGGGCACCGGAGGAGAAGGCCCCGGAGGAGCCGGGCTAGGGCTTGCCCGGGCTGGGCCAGGGCTTGCCCGTACGAGGCTGTCAGAGGCCGTACGGGCGCCGCCTCAGGCCGATCTCAGAGGCCCGGTGGACCCAGCGGTCCTGGTGGCCCCGCCCTCGACCTGACCTCCGCCGAGAACAGCCCCTGCCCCGATATCACCGTCAGGTCCGACGTCTCGCCCACCATCGCGCACCGCACGAGCCGGGTGCCCTGTGCCGCAGCCACCCGGTCCGCCCGAGCACAGGCTCCCGAGGCGCCCTCCGCCCAGTGGTCCGCCGCGGCGAGCGCCGCCATGTCCGCACCGGCGGCGGCCCGATGCCGGGACACAGCGGCCTGCCCCATGGCGAGGACAACGCCGAACACCACGCAGAGGACGGCGATGGCACCGACGCTCCAGACGGTCGCGGAGCCCCGGTCGGAGTGGATCGGGCGCCCGGAAACAGCCCTGGAGAGCCTGGCGAGCCACCCGCCTCCCGGACGCCTCATGCGCCCGCCCCCACCGTCTCCTCGGCCAACGCCACGGCCTCGTGCGCCACATCGACGGTCAGGCCGCCGATCCCCGGCGGCTGCGCCACGACCTCCACGCGCACGAGGTCGCCCTCCCTGCTGACGGTGACCTCCGCCCCTCTCGGGGCGGCGCCACGGGCCACGGCGGCGACCGCGTCGGGCGGATCCTGCCGGGCGGCGGCCCGGGCACCGGCCCGGGCCGCGTCCACGCACTGGATCTGCGCGGCGGCGACGAACAGCACCCAGACCAGACCCATCGAGAACAGCACCAGCACGGGCAGCACCACAGCCGCCTCGGCGGTCACGAACCCCCGGTCCCGCCACCGCCCCACATCCCGCTCCCGGGCCCGGCGTTCACATTTTGGCATCGAGGGCCTTCTTCACGATGGCCTGCAACTCCGAGCTGACCTGCCCGCTCGTCACCACCTTGTAGAGCACCGCCGCGAACGCCACCGATGCGATGATGCCTACGGCATATTCTGACGTGACCATCCCGGCATCCCTGCGCGCCCCGAGCGCCGCACGCGCCCTGAACGCCAGCGCCCACACCCGTTCCCGTACCACTGCGAACATCTCAACTCCCGTAAGTGTCAATTTCGTTGATGACCTGATGTCGTTGACTTGCTGTTGGTGACCTGCTCCTGATCTCGCACCGCTCGCGTCACCCACCACCCCCGCCCAGCAACCCGTCCGCCAGCCCGATCACCACGGGCAGGACGCCGACCGCGATGAACGCGGGCAGGAAGCACAGCCCCACCGGCGCGGTGACCATGACGGCCGCCCGTCGGGCCCGTTCCGTCGCCGCGCGTCCCCAGCCGGCGCGGGTGTCGGCGGCGATGCGCGCCACGGGAGCCGCCGCGGCAACGCCCGACTCGTCGGCCCGCTCCAGCAGCCTCGCCAGGGGTCCGGCGCCCGGTATCGACGCCAACCTCCGCCACGCTTCGGCCGGTTCGCCGCCGAGCCGTACCTCCGCCGCGCCCCGCGCCAGCCGCTCCCCGACCGGTCCCGCCAGCGCCTCGCCCACCGCCTGGGCCGCGATCACCGGACCGGCACCGGCCGCGATACAGGCCGCCAGCAGATCGGCGGCGAGCGGGAGTTGCCGGGCCGCCTCGGCCGCGTCGACCTCCTCCGCCGCAGCGCCACCGGCCGCTTGTCGCAGTCGCCACCGCCACAGCCCGAACCCGGCGACCAGTCCCACCACGACGCCTGCGAAGCCGCCGACCAGCACCCACCCGGCGCACACCGCACCCGCCACGGGCAGCCACCGCCGTACGGCGTCCCGTGCCTCGAACCGCCGCCCCGCCAGGCCCCGTTCCCGCTCCAGTTCCCGTGCCAGCAGCCTGGCCAGCCTCCGGCGCACCCTCCGCTCACGCCGTACCGTCTCGATCCACCGCAGCAGCCACCCCAGGGCCAGCGCGACCCCCAGCACCACCCCCAGCCTGTGGAAAACTTCCGCGCTCACGCCAACTCCCTTCGCCGGCCCCGGTCGACGGCCGTACCGCGGCGGTCCCCCTCACGCACTCCCCCGGCCCTCATGCCGCCTCCGCTCCCCGCACGATCCGCAGCACCCACCACAGGCCCACGCCCTCCAGCACCCCGCCGACCAGCAGGCAGCCAAGTCCGGCGCCGGTGTGCAGCAGCACGTGCAGGGGGTCCGCGCCCAGTGCCGTGCCCAGGAACAGGCCCAGCACCGGCAGGCCCGCGAGCATCACCGCCGTCGAGCGGGCGCCCGACAACTGGGCGCGCAGGTCGGCACGTTGGTCCCGGTCGGCACGCAAAGCGCCTTCGAGGCGGTCCAGTCCCGCCGCCAGTCCGGCACCCTGGTCCACGGCCACCCGCCAGCACGCCGCGAGGCCCAACAGCCCCTCCGCGCCCGGTTGTCGGGCCGCTGAGGCGAGCGCCCCGGGGACATCCCCACCGAACCGCGCCGCCGCCAGCACCGACGCCTGCGCCTCGCCGAGCCCGCCGGAGTCACGGGCCGCCCGCAGCAGTGCCTCCCCCGGCTGCCGCCCGGCGCGCACCTCACCGGCGAGCGATCCGCACAGCGCGATCACCTCATCGCCCCGCCGCTCCCTCGCCCGCCGCACCTCACCGGCCAGCCTGACCCGGCGCAGCAGCGGCACCCCGGCCGCGCCCACCAAGGCCGGCACCACGGAGGCACCCAGCAGCGCCACCACAAGGCCGACGGCCACCGACCACCACTCGGCGCGCAACCGCCCGCGCAGCCGCCGCAGTTCACCGGCTGCCCGCTCCCACGAGGGCGGCCCGGTCCCCGCCGCCCCGCCCCCAGAGAGCAGCAACTCCGCCCGCCGCGCCCCCGGATACCGCCCGCCCAGCAACCAGCAGACCGCCCCGGCACACACCCCGGCCGCCCCCATCGACAACTCGACCGTCCCGTTCACGCGCCCTCACTCCCCTGTCCCTTGTCGCCTCCGGCGCGAAGCAGCCCCCGCAGCCGCTCCCACCCCCGCTCGTACGCGAACGCCTCCTCGCCCCACCGCAGCGCCGGCACCGTCACCACCAGCCCCGACGGGTCCCGCTCCAGCACATGCACCTCGGCGATCCGGCGCCGCCCGGCCCGGTCGCGGGCGAGATGCAGGACCACCGACAGCGCGGCCGCCAACTGGCTGTGCAGCGCGGCCCGGTCGAGCCCGGCGGCCGTACCCAGCGCCTCCAGCCGCGCCGGTACGTCCGCCGCCGCGTTCGCGTGGACCGTCCCGCAGCCGCTGTGACCCGTGTTCAAGGCGGCGAGCAAATGCACAACCTCGGAGCCTCTGACCTCTCCGACCGCCACCCGGTCCGGCCGCATCCGCAGCGCCTGCCGCACCAGGTCCTGGAGCGTGACCAGGCCCGCGCCCTCCTGGTTGGCGGGTCTGGTCTCCAGGCGTACGACGTGCGGATGGTCGGGCCGCAACTCCGCCGAGTCCTCGGCCAGCACGATCCGCTCTCCTGGACCGACCAGCCCCAGCAGGGCGCTCAGGAGGGTGGTCTTGCCGCTTCCCGTGCCACCGCTGATCAGGAACGACAGCCGGGCGTCGAGCAGCGCCCGCAGCACCCGGTCGCCGCCCGGCGGGATCGTCCCCGCGGCCATCAGCTCGTCCAGGGTGAACGCACGCGGCCTCACCACCCGCAGCGACAGGCAGGTGCAGCCGACGGCCACCGGGGGCAGTACCGCGTGCAGACGTGTCCCGTCGGGCAGCCGGGCGTCGACCCACGGGCGGGCGTCGTCGAGCCGTCGTCCGGCCACCGCGGCCAGGCGCTGCGCGAGCCGTCGTACGGCGCCCGCGTCGGGGAAGGAGACGGCGGTCAGTTCCAGTCCGCCGCCCCGGTCCACCCACACCCGGTCCGGGGCCGCCACCAGCACGTCGGTGACCGACGGATCGGCGAGCAGCGGCTCCAGGGGGCCGGTGCCGACCAGTTCGGACCTCAACCGCTCGGCGGCGCCCAGCACTTCGGCGTCCCCGAGCACCCTCCCCTGCTCCCGCAGGGCCTGTGCCACGCGCGCGGGTGTCGCCTCGGCGCCGCTCTCGGCCAGCCACTGCCGTACGCCGTCCAGCAGCCCGGCAGGCGCCCCCGGCCCCTCGTCCCAGCGCACGCGGCTCATGCGCCGCCCGCCTCGGCCAGCGCCCGCTCCCAGAACACCGTGCAGAACCGGGCCAGTGGTCCGCGTGGGGCCGCTCCCGGTGGCGCCTTGCCCTCGTGCGGGCGTGCCAGGGCCGATTCGACGGGGACCTCGCCTGCCAGGGGCAGGTCGAGCAGCCGGGCCACCTCGTGGTCGTCCAGGCCGGGCGTGTACGGCCCGCGTACCGCCACGCGCAGGTCGCGCAGGACCATGCGGACGGCGGACGCCACCCGGCCGGCCGCCGCGACGGCGCGCAGTTCGCCGGGGACCACCAGGATGCCGACGTCCAGCTGGGCGAGGACCTCGGCGACGCCGTCGTCGATGCGCCTCGGAAGGTCGACGACGACCGCTCCGCCGCGCCGTCTGGCCGCGGCGAGCACCGCGCGTACGGCTTGCGGCGGGACGGCCACGCAGTCTCCGCGGTCCCAGCTCAGCACCCTCAGGGAGTGCAGTTTCGGCAGCGACTCCTCCAGGGCGCCGCCGCCGACCCGGCCGCGCGAGGCGGCGAAGGCCGGCCAGCGCAGTCCGTCGGCCGTCTCACCGCCGAGGAGTACGTCGAGTCCGCCGCCCAGTGGATCCGCGTCCACGAGGAGGGTGCGCAGTCCCTCGCGCGCGGAGGTGACGGCGAGCGCGCAGGCCAGCGTGGACGCTCCGGCCCCGCCCCGGCCGCCGATGACGCCGACGGTGAGCGCGGGCCTGCCGACGCCCTCGGCGACGTCGGCGATCCGGTCGACGAGCCACTGTTCGCCGTCGGGCAGCATCAGGACGTGGTCGGCGCCGATCTCGACGGCCCGCCGCCAGACCCCGGAGTCGTCCTGGTCCCGCCCGACCAGCACCACCCCTCGCCTGCGCGCGGCCCCGCGCACCCGCCGTACGGCGTCGTCGCCGACCAGGACGAGCGGTGCGGCCTCCCAGCCACCGCCCCGCTCGGGCACCCCGTGGTGCACTTCGGGTGTGGCGCCTGCCGCCGCGCACAGGCGCAGCAGGTCGTCCAGCAGACCGGCGTCCTCGGTGACGATCAGCGGTCCGCTCTGCCGTCCCTCGGCCGCAGGCTGATCGTTGTCGTGCGTGATGGCTCCTGCCATGGTTTCCGGCCCCCTTCACTAGTTCCCGGACATGCGGAGAACCGGCGAGCGGCCTCCATATGAACGGCCGGCGGAAACCGGCCAAGCGCGTTCGACAAACCGAACCGGCCATGAACTCGCCGCGAGCGGGACGCACTGGAATCACGATGAGGCGAACCCGGAAATCGTGTGGATCTTGGTCGATATCTGTGGACAACACGGTGGTTGTGGATATCTCCCTCACCCAAACAGGTGACTGCTGTACGACTTTCCCCAGAGCAGCCCAACGGCTACGCACAGTGACGGATCGCGGGCAGGCGAAAGAGGCGACCGAAGCCGCCTCGTACGGCGCCACGGCCGCGAAGGGATGATGAAGGAAGAACTAAAACCCACCCGGACATGCGACGACCCCCGCCGGGGGGGAGAGCGGGGGTCGTCCCCACGGTTCGACTCGGGGGGGGAGGAGCCGGACCGGGTTAGCACGGTCGCGAACGATCCGTGACTTCCATGGTGTACCCGACAGCCCTCTCAGGCAAACCCACGCGCCACACCTTACGCCGAATGGTGGGCGCCTATGCTCGGGCTCGTGGAAAACCACTCCTTGCCCCGCACAGCCGCCTTCTTCGACCTGGACAAGACGGTCATTGCGAAGTCGAGCACGCTCACGTTCAGCAAGTCGTTCTACCAGGGCGGTCTGATCAACCGCCGGGCCGTCTTGCGTACCGCCTATGCCCAGTTCGTCTTCCTGGCGGGCGGCGCCGACCATGACCAGATGGAGCGCATGCGCGAGTACCTGTCCGCGCTGTGCCGAGGCTGGAACGTCCAGCAGGTCAAGGAGATCGTCGCCGAGACGCTGCACGACCTGATCGACCCGATCATCTACGACGAGGCGGCCTCTCTCATCGAGGAGCACCACACCGCCGGCCGTGACGTGGTGATCGTGTCCACGTCGGGCGCGGAGGTCGTCGAGCCGATCGGTGAACTGCTCGGCGCGGACCGGGTGGTGGCCACGCGCATGGTCGTCGGCGACGACGGCTGCTTCACGGGCGAGGTGGAGTACTACGCGTACGGACCCACCAAGGCCGAGGCGATCGAGGAGCTGGCCAAGTCCGAGGGGTACGACCTCGCGCGCTGCTACGCGTACAGCGACAGCGTCACCGACGTCCCCATGCTGGCGTCCGTCGGCCATCCGCACGCCGTGAACCCGGACCGCGCACTGCGCCGGGAGGCGGTCGCCCGCGGCTGGCCGATCCTGGACTTCCACCGCCCGGTCCGGCTGAAGCAGCGTCTGCCCGCGCTCTCCGTACCGCCGCGTCCGGCCCTGGTCGCCGCTGCCGCGATAGGCGCTGCGGCGGCCACGGCGGGCCTCGTCTGGTACGCGAGCAGGCGCCGCCCGACGGTCGCCTGACCCGCCCCTCCGGCCCCGGCCGGGACCATCCGGCACACCGGCGCCCGAATCCTGCTCGTTTGATCACAAAAGTAAAGAAGTACAGCCAGGGCTTCCGCTTACTCCGGTCCAGGAGTAGAAAGGACTTAACGGCCCGCGAGACCAAGGACATCCGAAAGGATCACCTTAATAACGCAATTGGCCCCACGGACCGAGCATGAACACTGGGCACCCACGCGACGTCGACCCGTCGATTACGGGCCAGCCGCACCAGGTGACGGGCCGAGTTCCCGACCTGATGGGCAATATTTCGAGGACGCTTGGTAACCGGGTGGACATGCCAGCGGCGGTACGAATCCTCGTGCCGCCGCATCCCTTTGCAGGCCCTCCGCGGAGGGCCTTTTCGCTGCCTTCCCTCGCGTATCCGCTTTTAGGCCGCCCCGCGCTGCAACGCCTCGCACACGGCGGTCGATTCACGCGCCCCGAGTTCAACCGCCCGGCCGCAGTGCGCGATCCACGCCGCCATGCCCTCCGGAGTGCCGGAGACGTAGCCCTCGAGCGCCGCCAGGTAGGCCGCGCGGCCCGGTTCGGCGTGGCCGACCTCGGCCGGGCACACGGACTTCGGGTCGAGGCCGCTGCCGACCAGGACGATCCGCTCGGCCGCGCGCGCGACAAGGCCGTTGTGGGAGCCGAAGGGGCGCAGCGCGAGGAGTTCACCGTGCACGACGGCCGCCGTGACCAGGGCGGGCGCGGAACCGCCCGCGATGATCAGCTCCGCGAGTCCCTCCAGCCGTCCCGACACCTCGGCCGCGCCCGGCAGCGGCAGTTCGACCAGCGGCTCGTCGACCGGCTCGCCGTCCTGGCGCGGGCGCCCCACCTCGTCGCCCGTGCCCGCGGCGGCGACCAGATGCAGCCGGGCCAGCACGCGCAGCGGCGACTGGCGCCAGATGGACAGGAGTTGACCGGCCTCCGCGGTCAGCCGGAGGGCCGCGCCGACGACCTGGGCCTCGTCGTCACCGCTGAAGTCGGTGCGCCGGCGCACCTCTTCGAGGGCCCAGTCGGCACCGGAGAGGGCCGCGGAACCGCGTGCGCCGCGCAGGGCTGCCTCGCCGGTGATCTCGTTGCTGCGCCGCCGCATGATGCGATGTCCGTAGACCCGGTCCACGGACTTGCGCACGGCCTCCACGGAGTCGGCCACCCCGGGCAGCGATCCCAGGGCTGCGAGCGGATCGGCGGTCGCGCCTGTCGTACTCATGAGTACGACCCTACGCAATCCAGGGAGCCGACCCACGAAGGAGTGGACTTCCTCACGCCCCCTGGACACCCTCGGCGGTCGCCCCGATACCGTTAGTGAACATGAAAATTGCTTTCGTCGGGAAGGGCGGCAGCGGCAAGACCACGCTGTCCTCGCTGTTCGTCCGCCACCTCGCGGCTTCCGGGGCGCCGGTCCTCGCCATCGACGCCGACATCAACCAGCATCTGGGCGCCGCACTCGGCCTCCACGACACCGAATCCGCCGCGATGCCCCCGATGGGCGAGCGGATGGAGCTGATCAAGGAGTACCTCCGCGGCACGAACCCGCGCATCGCCTGCGCCGACGCGATGATCAAGACGACCCCGCCCGGCGAGGGTTCGCGGCTGCTGCGGGTCCAGGAGACCAATCCGGTGTACGACGCCTGTGCGCGACCGGTGGAACTCGACGGCGGCGCCGTCCGTTTGATGGTCACCGGCCCGTTCACCGAGGCCGATCTCGGAGTGGCCTGCTACCACTCCAAGACGGGCGCGGTGGAGCTGTGCCTGAACCATCTCGTCGACGGCCCGAGCGAGTATGTCGTCGTCGACATGACCGCGGGCTCGGACTCCTTCGCGTCCGGCCTGTTCACCCGCTTCGACATCACGTTCCTCGTCGCCGAACCGACCCGGAAGGGAGTCTCCGTCTATCGCCAGTACAAGGAGTACGCCCAGGACTTCGGGGTCGTCCTGAAGGTCGTCGGCAACAAGGTGCAGGGCCAGGACGACCTCGACTTCCTCCGCGCCGAAGTCGGGGACGACCTCCTGGAGACGGTCGGGCACTCGGACTGGGTGCGCGCCATGGAGAAGGGCCGCCCCACCCGGTTCGAACTCCTGGAGGACACCAACCGCCGCTCCCTGCGCCGCTTGCGAACAGCCGTCGACGCCACATACGAACTCCGCGACTGGGAGCGCTACACCCACCAGATGGTCCACTTCCACCTGAAAAACGCCCACTCCTGGGCCAACGCAAGAACAGGAGTCGACCTGGCGGCCCAGGTCGACCCGGGTTTCGTCCTCACCGAGCAACTGACGACGACCACTGTCTGATTCGGGTGCGCGCAGCGCCCCGAAAGGGGCGCGGGGAACTGCGCGACCAGCCCCCACCGGCCCGCAGCCAAAGAACCGCGCCCCGATGAACCCCTACCGCTTGGCCGCCGGGGCCCCGGGAACCCCCTTCGGCGCCGGCGCCAAGGCCGGGCGGCCAGCCAAGAAGGCCGCCCACCCCCGCTTCGGCGCCTCGCCAACCTGAAGCGTCCGCAACCGCTCCAACACCTCCGGATCCTGCGCATCCAACCAATCCGCAAGCTGCCGGAAGGAAACACACCGCACATCGGCCTTCGTACACACCCGCTCGATGACCTCCTCCACGGCGCGCATATACACCCCACCGTTCCAGGACTCGAAGTGGTTGCCGATGATCAGCGGCGCCCGGTTGCCCGCATGCGCACGCTCGAACCCCTTGAGGAGCCCATCCCGGAACTGGTCGCCCCAGTACTCGTGCCGGGCCTTGTCCCCCGTCCGCGCCCCGGACTGGTTCATGTAGAAGTTGTAGTCCATGGTCAGCGTCTCGAAGCCGCGGCCGGGCATCGGGACGAGCTGCATGGACAGGTCCCACAGGCCCTTCTTCTTCTCGGGCCAGACCTGGTCGTTGACGCCGCTCGTGTCATAGCGGAAGCCCAGTTCGCGGGCGGCGCTCATGAAGTTCTTCTGCCCTTCCAGGCAGGGGGTGCGGGCGCCGACGAGTTCCCGCTCGTAGTCGAAGGGCAGCGGGGACGCCTTCTTCATGCCGGTGGTGGTCTTCCAGGACTTCACGAAACGTTTCGCCTGGGCGATCTCGTCCTTCCAGTCCTCCACCGACCACTCGCCGACACCGCCCCCGCCGCCGCAGAAGTGCCCGTTGAAGTGGGTGCCGACCTCGCTGCCCTCCAGCCAGGCGAGCCGCAGCTGCTTCACGGTGTCGGCGATGCCCTGCTCGTCGTTGAAGCCGATGTCGGAGCGGCCCGGTGAGTGCTGGGGCGGCCGGTACAGGTCGCGCTTGTCCTCCGGGAGCAGGTACACGCCGCTCAGGAAGTACGTCATCGTCGCCTTGTTGGCCTTGGCCACCTCGCGGAAGTGGGAGAAGAGGCGCTGGCTGTCCTCACCCGCGCCGTCCCAGGAGAGGACGACGAACTGCGGCGGCTTCTGGCCGGGCTTGAGGCGCTCGGGTCTGGGCTGGTAGGGCTGGGCTCCGGTGTACGCGGTGGAGCCGTCGCCGATCAGCCGGACCGCGCTCCTGGGTGCCGGGGCCGGCGCCGCCTTCTTCGCCCCGGGTGCGCCTCCCTTCGTACCGGAGCCGGTGCCTCCCGCCCCGCAGCCGCCGAGTGACGCGGCACAGGCCGCGACAGCCACGACGCTCGCGGCGATCCTCTTGGTGACGGCCATGTCCGCCCACCTCTTCCTTCGTTCGGGCCGGCTCTTTCGGGCGCGGCGCCGTCAAGATCGCACGGGACCGAGAAGGAATTAGTACGACAAGCCGATCAAAAGTCCAGTTCACCCTTCGGGGTGATCCATTACCCCATTTGCCCGGAAAATCCATACTCGGCCTTTACTGTGCATTACGATCCATTTACCGAGCGTTGATAAATCCCGCCGCTGCACGCCGTGACCACACGGCCGCGACCCGCCCCCCGCCACAGACGGGGGACCACCTGTTCCGCGACCGCGCTGCCCCGGAGGAGACGGGAAACATGTCTGCCTGCGTCCCCACTCGCGCCCCCGACCCGACTCGGACGAAGCGCATGCACCAGCCCCACAGCCCACCCCCACCACCGACCCCGCCCCGCCGCTTCCGTATCGCGGGCGCCGATGTGTCGGCCGCGATCGCGGTCTTCCTGATCGCCCTGCCCCTGTCCCTGGGCATCGCCCTCGCCACCGGCGCCCCGCTCCAGGCCGGCCTGGTCGCCGCCGCCGTCGGCGGAATCGTCGCCGGACGGCTCGGCGGCTCCCCGCTCCAGGTGAGCGGTCCCGCCGCCGGGCTCACCGTCGTCACCGCCGAACTCATCCAGCGGTACGGCTGGCGGACGACCTGTGCCATCACCGTCCTCGCCGGGCTCGCCCAGCTCGGCCTCGGCTGTCTGCGGGTGGCCCGCACGGCGCTCGCCGTCAGCCCCGCCGTCGTCCACGGCATGCTCGCCGGTATCGGCGTGACCATCGCCGTCGCCCAGCTGCACATCGTCCTCGGGGGTACGCCGGAGAGCGCGGTCCTCGACAACCTCCGCGCGCTGCCCGCCCAGTTGGCCGGCCTTGACCCCGACGCCGTGTCGATGAGCGTGCTGACGCTGACCCTGCTGCTGCTCTGGCCCCGGCTGCCCGGCCGGGCGGGAAGCGTGCTGCGCAAGGTGCCGGCCGCACTCGTCGCCGTCACCGGCGCCACGCTCACCGCCGCGCTCGCCGGGCTGAGCCTGCCCAAGGTCGACCTGCCGTCCTGGCGCAGCCACGCGCTGGCCGGACTGCCCGAAGGACCCGTGCTCGGCCTCGTCGCCGCCGTGCTCACCGTCACGCTGGTGTGCAGTGTGCAGTCGTTGCTCGGCGCGGTCGCCGTGGACAAGCTGGTGGCCTCCCGGCCCGATCTGCTGGCCGGACGGACCGAGCGGTCGGGGGGTGCGACCCGGGTCGGCCGCTCCGACCTGAACCGTGAGCTGCTCGGCCAGGGCGCTGCCAACGTCGTGTCCGGGGTGCTCGGCGGGCTGCCGGTCGCGGGCGTGGCCGTGCGGAGTTCGGCGAATGTGCAAGCCGGTGCCGTGAGCCGGAACTCCACGATGCTGCACGGCGTTTTCGTAGTAGTCGCCGCGTTGCTGATGGTTCCGATCCTGGAGCTGATCCCGCTCGCCTCACTCGCCGCCCTGGTGATGGCCGTCGGCATCCAGATGGTGTCCCTGCACCACATCCGCACGGTGACGCGCCACCGCGAGGTCCTGGTCTACGCGGTGACGACCCTGGGCGTCGTCCTGTTCGGCGTCCTCGAAGGAGTGCTGCTGGGCGTCGCGGTCGCCGTCGCCGTCGCCCTGCACCGCCTCGCCCGCACCCGCATCACCTACGAAGTGAGAAGCGACGAGAGAGAGGGAGTCCATTACGTACACGTACGAGGACAGTTGACGTTCCTCGCGGTGCCCCGGCTCAGCCGGACCCTGCACCTCGTGCCCCGAGGGGCCGACGCCGTCGTGGAGTTGGACGGCTCGTTCATGGACCACGCGGCGTACGAATCGCTGCAGGACTGGCAGAACACGCACACCGCGCAGGGCGGCACCGTCGAGGTGACCGGCCGTACGGGGACCCGTATCGCCGAGCCCACGAACGCCTCCGACTGCCGCTGCCGGCCCTGGACGCCCTGGCGCAACCACCAGTGCGAGGTCCCGGAGCCCGGACAGGGGCGAGGGGAGTCGGCGAGTGGGTCCGGCGGGGCGGGCGCTCCCACCGCTTCCCCCGGCTCGCCCAACTCGGTCGACGCGGCCGATTCGCTCGGTGCCGTCGAGCCGAGCGGGCACCAACTGGCGCGCGGTATCAGCGCGTTCCAGCGGAACACCGCTCCGCTGGTGCGCGGTGAGCTGGCCCGGCTGGCGCGTGAGGGGCAGCGGCCCGCGCAGCTGTTCCTGACGTGTGCCGACTCGCGGCTCGTGACGTCGATGATCACCTCCAGTGGTCCCGGCGACCTGTTCGTCGTACGGAACGTCGGCAATCTGGTGCCGCTGCCCGGCGAGGAGAGCGGGGACGACTCGGTGGCGGCGGCGATCGAGTACGCGGTGGACGTGCTGGAGGTGCGTTCCATCACGGTGTGCGGGCACTCCGGGTGCGGGGCCATGCAGGCGCTGCTGAGCATGGAGCCCGGCAGGGCGGGGACGCCGCTCAGGCGGTGGCTGCGGCACGGGGGGCCGAGCCTGGAGCGGATGGCCTCGACGGACGGGCCCTGGGCACGGCTCGCCGGGCGGGCGCCCGCCGACGCGGTCGAGCAGCTCTGCCTGACCAATGTGGTCCAGCAGTTGGAGCATCTACGGGCCCACGAGTCGGTGGCGCGAGCACTGCGGGAGGGTGCGCTCGAACTGCACGGGATGTACTTCCATGTGGGTGAGGCGCAGGCGTATCTGCTCAGCGGAGAGGTGGGCGGGGACGAGGTGTTCGATCATGTGCGGGCGGCCGGACTGTCCGCCTGACGCGGGCGGATGAACCGGGCGACCGTCGCGCACGTGACCTTGGTTGTCCCCTTCACGAGGAGGCGAGCCGACGGGATCGACCTGACGGCCTGATAGTCCGACAACTTGAGGGCGTAAAGGTCTAAACCAATTTTCCGTCGGCCCTTGTCATCGGGCGCCTCGGTCTGATGAGCTGTGGCCCGGGACACAACGGACACCCTGGGAAAGGGAGATGTCGTGAGCAACGAAAGCCTGGCCAACCTGCTCAAGGAAGAGCGCAGGTTCGCGCCACCCGCCGAGCTGGCCGCGGACGCCAACGTCACGGCGGAGGCGTACGAACAGGCCAAGGCTGACCGGCTCGGTTTCTGGGCCGCGCAGGCCCGCCGGCTGACCTGGGCCACCGAGCCGACCGAGACCCTGGACTGGTCGAACCCGCCGTTCGCCAAGTGGTTCAAGGACGGCAGCCTCAACGTCGCGTACAACTGCGTCGACCGGCATGTCGAGGCCGGCAACGGCGACCGGGTCGCCATCCACTTCGAGGGCGAGCCCGGCGACAGTCGCGCGATCACCTACGCCGAACTCAAGGACGAGGTGTCGAAAGCCGCCAACGCCCTGACCGAGCTGGGAGTTCAGAAGGGCGACCGGGTCGCTGTCTACATGCCGATGATCCCGGAGACGGCGATCGCGATGCTGGCGTGCGCCCGGATCGGCGCCGCGCACTCCGTCGTCTTCGGTGGGTTCTCCGCGGACGCGCTCGCCACGCGCATCCAGGACGCCGACGCCAAGGTCGTCATCACCACCGACGGCGGCTACCGCCGGGGCAAGCCCTCCGCGCTCAAGCCCGCCGTCGACGCCGCCGTCGAGCGCGTCGACAACGTGGAGCACGTTCTCGTCGTACGCCGTACGGGCCAGGACGTCGAGTGGCACGACAGCCGGGACGTGTGGTGGCACGAGGTCGTCGACCGGCAGAGCACCGAGCACACGCCCGAGGCGTTCGAGGCCGAGCAGCCGCTGTTCATCCTCTACACGTCCGGTACGACGGGTAAGCCCAAGGGCATCCTGCACACCTCCGGCGGCTACCTCACCCAGGCGGCCTACACCCACCACGCCGTCTTCGACCTCAAGCCGGAGACCGACGTCTACTGGTGCACCGCCGACGTCGGCTGGGTCACCGGGCACTCGTACATCGTGTACGGGCCGCTGGCCAACGGTGCGACGCAGGTGATGTACGAGGGCACGCCGGACACCCCGCACCAGGGCCGCTTCTGGGAGATCGTCCAGAAGTACGGGGTCACGATCCTCTACACGGCGCCCACCGCCATCCGTACGTTCATGAAGTGGGGCGACGACATCCCCGCGAAGTTCGATCTCTCCTCCCTCCGGGTGCTGGGGTCCGTGGGCGAGCCGATCAACCCCGAGGCGTGGATCTGGTACCGCAAGCACATCGGCGGCGACGCGACGCCCATCGTCGACACCTGGTGGCAGACCGAGACCGGCGCCATGATGATCTCCCCGCTGCCCGGGGTGACCGAGACCAAGCCGGGGTCCGCGCAGCGGGCGCTGCCCGGGATCTCCGCCACCGTGGTCGACGACGAGGCACGGGAAGTGCCCAACGGGGGCGGCGGTTACCTCGTACTGACCGAGCCGTGGCCGTCGATGCTGCGCACCATCTGGGGCGACGACCAGCGGTTCATCGACACCTACTGGTCGCGTTTCGAGGGCAAGTACTTCGCGGGTGACGGTGCCAAGAAGGACGACGACGGCGACATCTGGCTGCTCGGGCGTGTGGACGACGTCATGCTCGTCTCCGGGCACAACATCTCCACGACGGAGGTCGAGTCGGCGCTGGTGTCCCACCCCTCGGTCGCCGAGGCTGCCGTCGTCGGCGCCGCGGACGAGACCACCGGGCAGGCCATCGTCGCCTTCGTGATCCTGCGCGGCAGCGCCACCGAGACCGACACCCTCGTCGCCGAACTGCGCAACCACGTCGGCACCACCCTCGGCCCGATCGCCAAGCCCAAGCGCATCCTGCCGGTCGCGGAACTGCCCAAGACCCGCTCCGGCAAGATCATGCGCCGCCTGCTGCGCGACGTCGCCGAGAACCGGGAGCTGGGTGACGTGACCACCCTGACCGACTCCACCGTCATGGACCTCATCCAGACGAAGCTGCCGGCCGCGGGCAGCGAGGACTAAGAAGAGAACTACGGGGGTTTCCCTCCGGGCGGCGCTTCCCGCGCACCTTAGGTAGGCTAAAGATCGCGTCAACAACGCGACAAGATCCGCGAGGATCACCAAAGGTGCGCCGGGAAGTCTGGTCGGCACGCGTTCCGTGCTGCCCACCGACCGGAGGTCCCCCGTGGTCGCCCCCCGTACCGCCAACCGCAAGCTCCTCGGACGGCTCTCGCTGCCCGAGCGGACGTTCGTCGCGGACGCGTTGCGGACCGAGACCGTCGGCGGGGTGCTGCTGCTCCTCGCCGCGATCGCCGCGCTGGTCTGGGCGAACACCCCGATCAAGGACACGTACGAGACCGTCCTCGACTTCCACATCGGGCCCGCCGCCCTCGGCCTCGACCTCTCCCTCCAGCACTGGGCCGCCGACGGACTGCTCGCCGTCTTCTTCTTCGTCGCCGGTATCGAACTCAAGCGTGAACTCGTCGCCGGGGATCTGCGCGACCCGAGGGCCGCCGCGCTGCCCGTCGTCGCCGCCCTGTGCGGAATGGCCGTACCGGCGCTCGTCTACACCCTCACCAACCTCACCGGCGGCGGTTCGCTCGCCGGGTGGGCCGTGCCGACGGCCACCGACATCGCCTTCGCGCTCGCCGTGCTCGCCGTCATCGGTACGTCCCTGCCGAGCGCCCTGCGCGCGTTCCTGCTCACGCTCGCCGTCGTCGACGACCTCTTCGCCATCCTGATCATCGCGGTGTTCTTCACCGACGACCTGAACTTCGCCGCGCTCGGCGGCGCGTTCGCCGGCCTCGCCGTCTTCTGGCTGCTGCTGCGGAAGGGCGTACGCGGGTGGTACGTGTACGTCCCGCTCGCGCTCGTCAACTGGGCGCTGATGTACAACAGCGGCATCCACGCCACCGTCGCCGGCGTCGCGATGGGCCTGATGCTGCGGTGCACGACCCGGACGGAGGAGGGCGAGGAGCACTCGCCCGGTGAGCGCATCGAGCATCTGGTGCGGCCCCTGTCCGCCGGGCTCGCCGTGCCGTTGTTCGCCCTGTTCAGCGCGGGGGTCTCGGTGTCCGGCGGGGCGTTGGGGGATGTGTTCACCAAACCCGAGACGCTCGGGGTCGTGCTCGGGCTCGTCGTCGGGAAGACGCTCGGGATCTTCGGCGGGACCTGGCTGACGGCACGTTTCACCCGGGCCTCGCTCAGCGACGACCTCGCCTGGGCCGATGTGTTCGCGGTCGCCTCGCTCGCCGGGATCGGGTTCACCGTCTCGCTGCTGATCGGCGAACTCGCGTTCGACGGCGACGCGGCGCTCACCGACGAGGTCAAGGCCGCCGTCCTGACCGGCTCCCTCATCGCCGCGCTCGCCGCGACCGTACTGCTGAAGATCCGCAACGCCCGCTACCGCCGGATGTGGGAGGCGGAGGAGCGCGACGACGACCAGGACGGCATCCCCGACATCTACGAGGAGCACGATCCGGCGTACCACCTGCGCATGGCCGAGATCTACGAGGGGAAGGCGGCAGAGCACCGGCGCATCGCCGACCTCAGGGCCGCCGAACTCGACGCCGCCGAGCGGGACCGGCTTGCCGAAGTGCCGGGCGGGGCGGGCGACGGAGGTGACGGTCCGGCATGATCTGACACGTAACGTCGGACCGGTGGGTCGGACGCCTACCCCAGACACGTACAACTGGGCACGTACAGCAGCAACACCCGTACGCGCCGCGCGTACGTCAGACATCCGAGCAAGACAACAGGGAGACCTCGATGAGCGCACCCGACGGCAACCCGGTCGGCGCCGAACGGAGCATCGGCCAGTTGTTCGCCTCGGCGACGACCGAGATGTCCGCGCTGGTGCACGACGAGATCGCGCTGGCGAAAGCGCAGCTCAAGCAGGATGTGAAGCGCGGCGCGACGAGCGGCGGCGCGTTCCTGGTGGCCGCAACGGTCCTGGTGTTCTCCCTGCCGATGCTCAACTTCGCACTGGCGTACGCCATTCGGACCTGGAGCGACTGGAATCTCGCCCTCTGCTTCCTGCTGTCGTTCGCCGCGAACGTCCTCCTCGCCCTCCTGCTGGTGCTGGTCGGCGTCGTCTTCGCGAAGAAGGCCAAGAAGAGCAAGGGCCCGCAGAAGGTCGCCGCGTCCATGAAGGAGACGGCGGGCGTCCTCCAGAAGGCCAAGCCACACCCCCGGCCCGCCCCGGTGAGTGATGCGGTCGAGGTTGTGGCACGCTCGTCCTCATGACGGACCCCGCCACACCCCCGGCGCACCCCTCATCCACCCAGCCCGCCTCGGCGGTACGGCTCGCCCTTCCCGGCGGGCGCGAGGTGCACCACCGGGATGTCGCCGCGAACGGCGCCCGGTTCCACATCGCGGAGCTGGGCGACGGGCCGCTGGTCATGCTCGTGCACGGGTTCCCGCAGTTCTGGTGGACCTGGCGGCACCAGCTGACCGCCCTGGCCGACGCCGGGTTCCGGGCCGTCGCCATGGACCTGCGGGGCGTGGGCGGCAGCGACCGTACGCCCCGGGGTTACGACCCCGCGAACCTCGCCCTCGACATCACGGGCGTCGTACGGTCCCTGGGCGAGCCCGACGCCGCGCTGGTCGGCCATGACCTGGGCGGATACCTGGCGTGGACGGCCGCGGTGATGCGCCCCAAGCTGGTACGGCGGCTCGTGGTGTCCTCGATGCCCCACCCCCGGCGCTGGCGCTCGGCGATGCTGTCCGACGTCAAGCAGACGGCCGCCGGTTCCTACATCTGGGGGTTCCAGCGGCCCTGGCTCCCCGAGCGGCAGCTCATCGCGGACGACGGCGCACTCGTCGGGCGGCTGATCCGGGACTGGTCGGGGCCGCGACTGCCGGACGACGAGGCGGTGGAGGCGTACAGCAGGGCGATGTGCATCCCGTCGACCGCGCACTGTGCGATCGAGCCGTACCGCTGGATGGTCCGGTCGATGGCTCGGCCGGACGGCATCCAGTTCAACCGGCGCATGAAGCGGCCGGTGCGGGTGCCGACGCTGCATCTGCACGGCTCGCTCGACCCGGTACTGCGGACGCGCAGCGCGGCCGGCTCCGGGGAGTACGTGGAAGCGCCGTACCGCTGGCGCCTCTTCGACGGGCTGGGGCACTTCCCGCACGAGGAGGACCCTGTCGCTTTTTCGACGGAGCTGATCAACTGGCTCAAGGACCCCGAGCCGGACCGCTGAGCCACCGGCGACACACTGGAACACCTGTACTACGAACAGCCAATTGCCCGGCGCATAGGCCAATTGGGGGCCCATGGGGCGGTTATCGACCTTGGGGCAGGGGCAGACGTCGGGGTATGGGCTGGACGCACGACTACAGTGACGCAGCACGCAATCGCCGCTCGGGCCACGGCCCGGGCTCCCACCGAGGAGGTTCCCCGCAGCTGGCGGGGGCGGACCTGAGGGTGGGAATCCCGCGCATCCTGCGCCGCCGGGCCCGCTGGGTCTCGGTGCGCCTGCGCCACCCCCGTCCCTGAAGCCCGTACGGGATCGCCCGTAGGCCCGTAGGGGACTCCTGAAGAGGCCCGTGCCGGAAGACGCCGTACCGGCTCAGAGCGCGCAGCTGTCGCTGTCCACCTGCTGGTTGGCGGTACGCCCCAGGGCGATGTCCTCCTGGATCTCGTCCGCGGTGAGCGCGTACCCGGTGTTCGGGTCGTCGAGGGACTTCGCGAAGACCACGCCGTACACCTTGCCGTCGGGCGTGAGCAGCGGGCCGCCGGAGTTGCCCTGGCGGACGGTCGCGAACAGGGAGTAGACCTCGCGGCGGACCGTGCCGCGGTGGTAGATGTCCGGGCCGTTGGCCGTGATGCGACCGCGCACGCGCGCGGGACGGACGTCGTACGACCCGTTCTCCGGGAAGCCGGCGACGATCGCGCTCTTGCCGCTGCTCGCGACCTCGGTCGTGAACTGCAGGACGGGCGCGTTCAGATCGGGTACGTCGAGTACGGCGATGTCGCGCTCCCAGTCGTACAGGACGACTGTCGCGTCGTACTTCCTGCCCTCGCCGCCTATCTGGACGGTGGGCTCGTCGACGCCGCCCACGACATGCGCGTTGGTCATCACGCGGCGCCGGTCGAAGACGAAGCCGGTGCCCTCCAGGACCTTGCCGCAGCTGGTGGCGGTGCCCATGACCTTGACGATGGACCGCTGGGCGCGCACGGCGACCGCACTGTTGGCGAGCGCCGGGTCGGGCGGGTCGACGTCCTTGATGGGCTCGTCGGAGAACGGGCTGAAGACCTGCGGGAAGCCGTTCTGCGCGAGGACCGAGGTGAAGTCCTTGAACCAGGTGTCGGCGTCGGAGGGCAGCACCTCCTGGACCCCTGCCAGCACCTTGGAGCCGCGGACCTCCTTGCCGACCGTGGGCATCGTGGTCTGCGCGAGGGCGGCGCCGATCAGCCAGGCGACCAGGAGCATCGCGACGACGTTGACGAGGGCCCCGCCGGTCGCGTCGAGGGCGCGGGCGGGCGACCAGGTGATGTACCGGCGCAGCTTGTTGCCGAGGTGGGTGGTCAGGGCCTGGCCGACGGAGGCGCAGACGATGACGATGACGACCGCGGCGACGGCGGCCGTCGTGTTGACCTCGGCCTCGTCGGTCACGCCGTCCCAGACGACGGGCAGCAGATAGACCGCGACGAGACCACCGCCCAGGAAGCCGATCACCGACAGGATGCCGACGACGAAGCCCTGGCGGTAGCCCACGATCGCGAACCACACGGCGGCGACCAGCAACAAGATGTCCAGCACGTTCACGAGGGCCACCCTGTCACGCGCGCCAGTCGAGTGGGACCTGCTTGTTTCTGTCCCAGGGGCGCTCCCAGCCCGAGTAGTGCAGCAGACGGTCGATGACTCCGGCCGTGAAGCCCCACACGAGGGCCGATTCGACCAGAAATGCCGGACCCTTGTGGCCGCTTGGGTGCATGGCGGTCGCACGGTTGGCCGGATCCGTGAGATCCGCCACGGGGACGGTGAAGACCCGGGCCGTCTCGTTCGGATCGACGACCCCGACCGGGCTCGGCTCGCGCCACCAGCCCAGCACGGGCGTGACGACGAAGCCGCTGACCGGGATGTAGAGCTTGGGCAGTACGCCGAAGAGCTGGACGCCGGCCGGATCGAGCCCCGTCTCCTCCTCGGCCTCGCGCAGCGCGGCCCGCAGCGGACCGTCGCCCAGCGGATCGCCGTCCTCGGGGTCGAGGGCGCCGCCGGGGAAGGAGGGCTGACCGGCGTGGGAGCGCAGCGAGCTGGCCCGCTCCATGAGCAGCAGTTCGGGCCCGCCGGCGCCGTCGGGGTTCCCGTTCTTCCCGTTGCCCTCGCCGAAGAGGATCAGTACGGCGGACTGGCGGCCGGCGCCGTCCGCGGGCGGCAGGAAACGGCTCAGCTGGAGCGGCTCGACCGTCTCGGCGGCGTGCACCACCGGGTCGAGCCAGCCGGGCAGGCCCTCCTTGCTGAGCGTCGCCTCACCGCCCTGTGTGTTGCTCGCGCGCGTCACCGCCACCCCCGTTCTGCTGCTTCCAACGCCTGCGACCGTCCCGATGGTTCCAGTGATGCCGTACGACCCCCTGGCCTCGCCCCGCGCCTCGCCCCGCGCCTCGCCCCGGTCCTCATCCGGTCCCCAGCGGGGGCGCCGGGATGCCACCCGCGTCGAGGTAGGCCTGCGGCGGGCTGAGCCGCTGGCCGGGGAAGCCGCCCTTCTCGTACTTCAGGAGCTTCTTGGCCTTCTCCGGGTCCGTCTCGCCCTCCCCGTACGCCGGGCAGAGCGGGGCGATCGGGCAGGCGCCGCAGGCGGGCTTGCGGGCGTGGCAGATCCGGCGGCCGTGGAAGATCACGTGGTGCGAGAGCATCGTCCAGTCACTCTTGGGGAAGAGGGCGCCGATGGCGGCCTCGATCCTGTCCGGGTCCGTCTCCGCCGTCCACTGCCAGCGGCGCACGAGCCGCTGGAAGTGCGTGTCCACGGTGATTCCGGGACGCCCGAAGGCGTTGCCGAGCACGACGAAGGCGGTCTTGCGGCCGACGCCGGGGAGTTTGACGAGGTCTTCGAGCCGGCCGGGCACCTCGCCGCCGAACTGCTCCGACAGGGCCTTGGACAGCCCTATGACCGACCTGGTCTTGGCCCGGAAGAAGCCGGTCGGGCGCAGGATCTCCTCGACCTCCTCGGGGTTGGCGGCGGCCAGGTCCTCGGGGGTGGGGTACTTGGCGAAGAGGGTGGGTGTCGTCTGGTTGACCCGCAGGTCGGTGGTCTGGGCGGAGAGGACCGTGGCGACGAGCAGCTGGAAGGAGTTCTCGAAGTCCAGCTCGGGGTGGGCGTACGGATAGATCTCGGAGAGTTCGCGGTCGATCCGGCGGGCACGCCGGACGAGGGCGGTGTGGGACTCGTTGCGGGGCGGCGGCTTCGGGGCGGCGGCGGTCGTCTTGGAGACGGCAGCCTTGGAAGCGACGGTCTTCGAGGGTGCCGTCTTGGAAACGGCAGCCGTGCCTGTGCGCTTGGCCGTGGCCGGCTTCGCGGGGGTGGTCTTCTTGGTCGCGGGGGCCTTTCTCGGCGCCGCGGAGGCGGCCTTCTTCACGGGCTCGGCCCTTTTCGCAGGCTCGGCCACCGGCCCGGTCACCTTCTTGGCGGCTTTCTCCACCGACATCACCTCTGCCGCTTTCTACGCATTCCGGCCCCCACCCGTACCCTGTTCGCCCACAGCGGAATCGCGCTGTTCCGCCACCCGCTCAGCCCCCTTGGCCTGTGCTCCCACCGGCGATTTGGACACCCGGCCAGCCTAGAGCCCGGCACTGACATCCGCCCCGGACCCTGGAGATCGGCGCCCAATTGGCCCCCTGCCGCACTGCACGACACACCCGTGCGGCATCCTTGTGACAGATCACACTGTTTGGACCGCCCGGCAAGATGGGGAGCACGGTCCCCGGTAATCGGGGAACAAGATCCCCTGAGCAGGTCGACAAGGAGAGAACTCGTGGACGACGTTCTGCGGCGCGCCCCGCTCTTCGCGGCGCTCGATGACGAGCAGGCCGCGGAGCTGCGCGCCTCCATGAGTGAGGTGACCCTCGCGCGCGGTGACGCCCTGTTCCACGAAGGCGACCCGGGAGACCGGCTCTACGTGGTCACCGAGGGGAAGGTCAAGCTCCACCGCACGTCCCCGGACGGGCGCGAGAACATGCTGGCCGTCCTCGGCCCCGGCGAGCTGATCGGCGAGCTGTCGCTGTTCGACCCGGGCCCGCGTACCGCCACGGCCACCGCGCTGACCGAGGTCAAGCTGCTCGGCCTCGGCCACGGCGACCTCCAGCCCTGGCTGAACGCCCGCCCCGAGGTGGCCGCCGCGCTGCTGCGCGCCGTCGCCCGGCGCCTGCGCAAGACCAACGACCAGATGTCCGACCTGGTCTTCTCGGATGTGCCGGGCCGTGTCGCCCGCGCCCTGCTCGACCTCTCGCGCCGCTTCGGCGTGCAGTCGGAGGAGGGCATCCACGTCGTGCACGACCTGACCCAGGAGGAGCTGGCGCAGCTCGTCGGCGCCTCCCGCGAGACGGTCAACAAGGCGCTCGCCGACTTCGCGGGCCGCGGCTGGCTGCGCCTGGAGGCGCGCGCCGTGATCCTGCTGGACGTGGAGCGCCTCGCGAAGCGGTCGCGTTAGCCGGGTCGTCCGTAAGCGCTTCGTCTGTCAGCGCTTCGCCCGCAAGTGCTTCGTCCGTAAGTGCTAGAGGGGCCCTGCCGAACGGCGGGGCCCCTCCGGCGTTCATTGGGTTACCGGGTTCATCGGATTACCCGGTAACCGGGTTCACCGGGGCGGGGGCCACGCGGTGACGAGAACGTCATGAACGGATCGGATTCAAGGGGTGGGTGGGATGGACCAGGACAGAGCGCCCGAGTCGGTCTGGGCGGCGGCGCCCGAGCCCGCGAAGCGCCGGCTGCGGCTGTTCCGCCGGGACCCGGAGGCACAGACCCTGTGGCAGTCCGAGTTCGAGCAGCGCGACCTGGGCGAGCCGCTGGGCGTGTGGGCGACGGACGGGGCGGTGGCCCTGGCCCGCTTCGACCGCGTGGCGGCGTACGCACCGGCGACCGGTGAGCCCGGCTGGACCTGGCAGCCGCCGGGCCAGGACGTGATCGTCGGGGTGGCCCAGGACCCCGAGGACGGCCTGGGCGTCGTCCTGCACCACGACGACGGCGACCGGAACGCCGAACAGGTCCGCCTCACCGCGCTCGACCTCGGCTCCGGGGACGTGGCCTGGTCGCGCGAACAGCGGAAGGACCAGCTGGGATACATCGGCGAGCACCGCACCAGCGAGGTGGGCGTCAGCGGCGGCCGGATAGCCACCGTCCTCGCCCGGGACCGGGACAAGCCGCCGACCGTACGGTGTCTCGACGCGCGCACCGGCGCCCTCCAGTGGGAACGGGCGCTCCCGGACAGCTGGGGCGACTCGTTCTCCGTCCTGGCGACCGATCCGCCGGTCCTGTCCGTCACCAACAGCGGCAGGCGCTCCCGCCCCCGGCTGTACGTGGTGCGCGAGGACGGTGAGTGGTACGTCGAACTTCCCGACGGATACAAGGACTTCGGGCCGGCCGTCGCGGTCGTCGGCGACACCTTCGTGGTCGGGCTGGAGCCGAGCGAGCCCGCGAACGACGACGAGAAGAGCGCCGACACGGTCCTCCACGCCTACTCCGTCTCGACCGGCGAGCAGCTCTGGGAGTGGCGCACCGATCACGGCCGTACGCTCCATCCGCTGGCCCACCGCGGGTACTTCATGGTGGGCAACGGCTACGGCAGCAGGGTGACCGTCCTCGACCCCACCGACGGCCGGGTCGTCGCGGAGCGCAGGTTCCCCGGCTTCAGCTATCGCGCGCGGTACGCCGCCTGGGGCGACCACCTGGCCGTGGTGTGCCATGCGGTGAGCGAGACGCGCCGGGTGCGCGTGTTCCGCTGGAAGTGACGTACACGGATGGAGAGAGTGCTGTTCAAGGGGCTGGACGAGCAGGGGTTCATCGCGCGGGAGGGCTCCCGCGCGCGCGTGCCGCCCGCCTTCCTGCCCGTCGTCGGCGCGGCCCGCGACCGGATCGCCGACCTCTTCGGGGGGCGGCTGCACAGCGCGTACCTCTACGGGTCGATCCCGCGCGGTACCGCGCGCGTGGGTCGCAGCGATCTGGACCTCCTGCTCGCGCTGCGCGAGGAGCCCACGGAGGCGGACCGGGCGGCGGCCCAAGCACTGGACGACGCGCTCGACGCCGAGTTCGTGCAGATCGACGGCGCCGGCACGCTGCTGGTCTCGCGGGCGCAGGTGCTGAGCAAGCTGGAGCGGCACGACCTGGGCTGGTTCGTGGCCTGCCTCTGCACGCCCCTCCTGGGCGAGGACCTCGCCGGGCACCTCCCCCGCTACCGCCCCGACTCCCTCCTCGCCCGCGAGACCAACGGCGACCTGGACCTGTGCCTCCCGCGCTGGCGGCGCCTGATCGCGGAGGCGACGGCCCCGGGGGCGCCTGCGGGGGCGGTACGCGTGCGCGTGCGGGGTATTTCCCGCCGTCTGGTGCGTACGGGCTTCACGCTGGTCATGCCTCGCTGGCAGGGCTGGACCAGCGATCTGTACGAGATGGCCGGGGCGTTCGCCGCGTACTACCCGGAGTGGGGCCCGCGGATGGCGGAGGCGGCGGCACTGGGCCTCCGGCCGACGGACGATCCGGCCGTCCTGCGGTCGTTCCTGCGCTCGCACGTCGAGGAGCTGGGCTCCTGGATGGCCGGGGAGTACGCGCGCGTGCACGGCGTGAAAGCGCCCAGGCCCGAGTAGGTGCTACCGGCTGTCGGCTAGATGAGGCCGTGTTCGCGGAGGTACTCCAGCTGGGCGCGTACCGACAGCTCGGCGGCCGGCCACAGGGAGCGGTCGACGTCCGCGTACACGTGGGCGACGACCTCCGCGGGGCTCGTGTAGCCGTTCTCGACCGCGGTCTCGACCTGGGCGAGGCGGTGGGCGCGGTGGGCGAGGTAGAACTCGACGGCTCCCTGGGCGTCGTCCAGGACGGGCCCGTGGCCCGGCAGGACGGTGTGCACGCCGTCGTCCACCGTCAGGGACCTCAGTCGCCTCAGGGAGTCCAGATAGTCCCCCAGGCGGCCGTCTGGATGGGCCACCACGGTCGTTCCGCGCCCCAGGACGGTGTCTCCCGTCAGGACGGCCCGATCGGCCGGGAGATGGAAGCACAGCGAGTCCGCGGTGTGCCCCGGCGTCGGTACGACCCTCAGCTCGAGCCCGCCGACGGACACGACGTCCCCGTGCCCGAGGCCCTCGTCCCCCAGCCGCAGCGCCGGGTCGAGCGCCCGCACGTCGGTCCCGGTCAGCTCGGCGAACCGTCCGGCGCCCTCCGCGTGGTCCGGATGCCCGTGCGTGAGCAGCGTCAGCGCGACCCGCTTGCCGGCCTTCTCGGCGGTGTCGACGACATGCCTGAGGTGTACGTCGTCCAGGGGCCCCGGGTCGATGACGACGGCCAGCTCGGAGTCCGGCTCGGAGACGATCCACGTGTTCGTGCCGTCGAGGGTCATCGCGGAGGCGTTGGGCGCGAGGACATTGACCGCGCGTGCGGTGGCGGGGCCCGAGAGAACCCCGCCGCGCGGCTGGCCGGGGAGAGCGGCGGCTTCTGTCATGCGGGGGCACCTGCCAGGGATTCGTTCGGGGGCACGGTTGCGGTTGCGGATGCGGTCAGGGGCACGGTCGCGGTCGCGGTCATTCGGGGGCTTCCCCCAGTCGGATGTGCTTCGTGAATTCCTCGTGCCCCGGCCACGCCAGCACAATCTCACCGTCCGCCAGGGTTGCCCTGGCCAGGACCGGCGTCAGGTCTCGTTCCAGGGCCCCGGCGAGCGCCCCGGCCGCGCTGTCGTACGCGGCCAGCGCGCGCAGGGTCGCGATCGTGGGCGGCATCATCAGCAGCTCGCCCTTGTCGTACGAGGCTGCCGCAGTGGCCGGTTCGATCCAGACCGTGCGATCAGCCTCCGTGGAGGCGTTCCGGGTGCGCTGGCCCTCCGGGAGCGCGGCCACGAAGAACCAGGTGTCGTAGCGGCGGGCCTCGAACTCCGGGGTGATCCAGCGGGCCCATGCCCCGAGGAGGTCGGAGCGGAGCACCAGTCCTCGGCGGTCCAGGAACTCGGCGAAGGACAGTTCCCGGGCGACCAGGGCGGCGCGGTCGGCCTCCCAGTCGTCGCCCGTGGTGTCGCCGACGACGGAATCGGCGGACGGGCCGGCGAGCAGGACGCCCGCCTCCTCGTACGTCTCCCGTACGGCGGCGCAGACGACGGCCTGGGCGGACGTCTCGTCGGTGCCCAGGCCCAGGCGGGACGCCCACCACGCGCGCGTGGGGCCCGTCCAGCGGATCAGGTGGTCGTCGTCGCGGGGGTCGACTCCGCCGCCCGGGTACGCGTACGCGCCCCCGGCGAAGGCCATGGAGGCGCGTCTGCGGAGCATGTGGACGACGGGACGGGTGTCGGTGTCCTTGATGAGCATGACTGTGGACGCGCGTTTGGGGGTGACCGGGGTGAGGGTGCCTTCGGCGAGTCCGCGGATGAGGTCCGGCCACTCCGGTGGATACCACTGCCCGTTTGCCATGGGCGGAGGCTATCCGGTGGTGAGCACATGTTCGAGGGCCCGGTTTTCTTCGCCCCCGCCGCCCCTACCCGTTCCCATCCCTGGGGGCTGCGCCCCCAGACCCCCCTTGTCGCGCTGAACGCGCTCGTCCTCAAACGCCGGAC